>JALOQY010000464.1 GCA_025459285.1 Planctomycetota bacterium
CCCCGGCCCGAAGGGTTGTCGGCCCCGGCGCGGGCGTCGGTCCCGCCCACCGAACACCTCTCCGGCCGCGCCGGGGCCGACAACGAGGCCGCGCGGGATCATTGCTCACGCTCTCCGCGCGGCCGACAGCTCTTCTCGCGTGTGGGCCGGTCGTGGGTTCCACCGGCGACCCCTCCCGCGACACGGCTTCGGAGCGGCACGACGGACCGTGTACCGCAGGCTCCCCCCCACGCCGTCTTCGGCGACGGCACTCGCAGCGGTCACTCGCAGCCCGTCGGCGCAAGCCCTCCTGCGCGCGGGGGCCCCTCGGCGATGGGCTGCTAGAGCCCGTACTCCCGGACCTTGCGCCAAAGGGTGGAGCGATGCACGCCCAGCTCGCGCGCGGTCTTCTGGCGGTCGCCGCCGTTCCGCGCGAGCGCCTCCCGGATCACCGCCTTCTCGCTCTGCTCGCTGAGGAGGGGTTTTGGGCGCGACTGCGTCGCCTCGCGCATCTTCCGAGGGAGGTGCTCCGGCTCGATCGTGTCTCCCCGGCACATGACGAACGAGTGTTCGATGGCATTCTCGAGTTCCCGCACGTTACCCGGGAAGTCGTACCGGCGGAGGACCTCCAGCGTCGCGGACGACAGGCCGAGGATGCCCTTGCCCCGCCGTTCTCGGAAGCGCTGCACGAAGTGCTCGGCGAGGAGGTTCAGGTCCTCCGGGCGGTCCTTGAGGGCCGGCAGCCGGATGTTCACGACGTTGACCCGGTAGTACAGCTCCTCGCGGAACTCGCCCCGCTCGATCATCTCCTCGAGGTCCCGGTTCGTGCAGGCGATGATCCGGGCGTCGACCCGGTGGACCTTCACCGAACCGAGGGGGCTGAACTCGCCGGTGGAGAGCACCCGGAACAGCTTCACCTGCGTCGCGAGCGGCATCTCGCCGATTTCGTCGAGGAGCAGCGTACCCCCGTGCGCCATCTGGAACTGCCCGGGCTTCGTCCGCTTCGCGTCCGTGAAGGCGCCAGGCTCGTAGCCGAAGAGTTCCGACTCGAGGAGGTTCGGAGGGAGCGCGCCGCAGTTCAGCTTGACGAAGGGGCCCTTGCGGCGCGGCGAGAGGTTGTGCAGGGCCTGGGCGATCAACTCCTTGCCGGAGCCGCTCGGCCCCTGGATCAGGACGCTGCACTCCGACTCCGCGACGTCCGGGAGCAGCCGGGCGATGCGCTGCATCTCCTCGTTGGCGCTGACGAGGTTCCCGGCGGGCGCGGCCCGCTCCAGGCGCCGCTCGAGATCCTCCACCTCCGTCAGGTCCCGGAAGAACTCCACCGCCCCCATCACCTCTCCCTCCTCGTCGTGGAGGATGGAGGTGGAGACGTTGATCGGCACCCGGCGCCCGTCGTGGGTGATGATCGTCACACGGATGTTCTGGACCTCGGCGCCGTTGCTGAGCGTCGTGCGGAGCGCGCACCGCCGGTTGCAGAGCTCGGTGCGGAAGACGTCGAAGCAGTACCGGCCGATCGCCTCCTCGGCCGTGAAGCCGGAGATGCGCTCCGCCGCCCGGTTGAAGCTCGTGATCCGGCACTCCCGGTCGGTGGTGAACACCCCCTCCGAGATGCTGTCGAAGATGATCGACGCGATCCGTTCCTGTTTCCGCTGCTGGTCCATGGTCTCGAGACCGAACACCGCGCCGGCGGGCAGGGCATCGCCCTCCGGCGCGGCGGTGTTGCAGGCGGCACACGGCCCGTGCTCCATGTCGTCTATCCGATCTCGCAGCTCTGGTCCACGGAGTGGAGCGGTCGCCAGCTTCCCTTGAAGAGGTTCAGCTTGTCGCCGAGGATCACCGCCTGCGGGTTCAGATAGTACCGCACCCGCCGCCCGCGGCCGACAAGCACGACGGGGGCGAGGAACCTCATTGCGAATTCCTCGATGGGGAGGTCCCCGAACCGCCCCCCCCGATCGAGGTAGGGCATGACGAGGATCTGGTACTCCCCGCGCTTCAGGCAGCGCCGGAGTTCCACGTTCTCCGACCCTTCGCAGACCCGGAAGCCCACGTCCAGCGCGTCGCCGAGGCGCCCGTCGTAGTACTCCCGGAGGGCCTGGTCGGCCTGAACGAGCCGGCGCTCCCGATCGGCGGGGGCGAGTTCCGGCTCGGCGCCGAACGTCCCGGTGAAGGGGTCGTGGAGGAAGGAGAAGATGTTGAGCTGGACGCCGTGGTGGCGCGCGAGGCCGAGCGCGTAACGCAGGGCGCGGTCGCCGGTCGGCGAGTACTGGGCGCAGAGCCCGATGTTGCGGAACGAGAGAACGGTCATGGTGAAACCCTCCCGGGAACTGCGATTTCGTCGAGGTAGTAGCGCGTGTAGATCGCCGCGACGGGGTTGTGGGAAAGGGAACGGTCCTTCACGAACAGGGTGGTGACGGGGGCCCGCGAGCGCGCCGCGAAGACGAGGTCGCCGCCGAGGCAAAGCCCCGCCGCCACGTTGAGATCCGTGCCGGCGCGGGCCAGGACTCGGGCCATGCGGGCGGGATTCCCGGTCGGACCGCGCGACATCGGGTCGCCACGGACGTCGGAGCCGAAACGGCAGCAGACCGGCTTCACCGTGAAGAAACGGGACAGCACGCCGGCGAGGGTTTCCGCCTCGCGGAAGAGCTCCCAGCAGAACGCCACCCCGATCCGGTGATAGCCCATGCCGACCGCGAAGTGGACAAGCTCCGCGATGCGGCAGAACTTCGGATCGGTCTGGGCCGTGATGTCGCGGCCCACGTCGAGCCAGCGGTCCTCCCGCGCACTCGCCGGCGGAGTCGTGAGCGGCCCAGCCGCGAAGGAACAGGCTCCGCCCGCGAGACAGGCCCGCGTCGCACAGGCGAAGCAGTCCACCTCGGGCTCGGCCGGGCCGCCTTCTTCGATCGGACGTTCGACGGAGGCCGCCCGACGCCCGGCGTCGAGATCGTGGCCGGAACGGAGTTCGTCCCGCGCGAGCAGGGCCAGGGCGTCCTCGGCCTCCCCCGCCACGTTGTCGAGCACGCGGACACCCGACTCGCCGAGGAGCGCCTTGACCTCCCGCCGCAGGCCGCCGCACACG
>JALOQY010000465.1 GCA_025459285.1 Planctomycetota bacterium
CCTTGCCCTTGACGAAGGAGACGTTCGGGTCGTCGAGAATGTCGTAGTAGAGCTTCTCGAGCCGCCCCACCACCCGGATGTCGATGTAGAAGACGGTGGCCTTCGCCGTCGCGCTGCGCTCGCGGAGATAGCGGATCTGCTTCAGCGTGGCGGTGCAGCAGACCGCCGAGCAGTACGGCAGATGCCTTTCGTCGCGCGAGCCGGCGCACTGGACGAATGCGACGTTCTCCGCGGGCTTGCCGTCTCCGGGCCTCACGATCGCGCCCTTCGTGGGACCGGCGGGCGCGGCGAGACGCTCCAGCATCACGTTGGTGACGACGTTTCCCATGCGCCCGAAGCCGAGGTTCTCGATCCTCGCGGCGTCGTAGGGGCGCCAGCCGGTGGCGACGATGATCGCGCCAGCGTCCACCTCGATCTCGCGCTCCGTCATGTCGAGGTCGAGCGCCTCCTTCGGGCATTCCGCGCGGATCCTCGCGGCGTCGGCCTCGGAGAGCGCGGCGCGGTCGAGCACCGGCACCGCCGGCCAGGCGAAGGGATGGGGCCTGTAGAGCGCCTTCGTCCGGCTCATCCCGAGGTTCACGTCGTCGGGCCGTTCGGAGGCGAGCGACTCCGCGAGTCCCTCGGGCAGGGGTCGGACGCCGGTCACGTAGCGGGGGGCGAGGCGGATCCGCACGTGGTAGTTCCCCGGGCGTCCGGCGACCTCCGTGACCGTGGCCAGGGTGTGGACCTCGATCCTCGGGTTGGCCCGGATCCGGCGGACGTTGATCTCGAAGCCGCAGGCCGGGGGACACATCTTCGGGAAGTAGCGGTGGCTCCGGAGGACGCGTCCCCCGAGGCACGCGTCCTTCTCCACCAGGACCACGCGGTGACCGACCTCCGCCGCCTCGACCGCCGCGGTCATGCCGGCGATGCCCCCGCCGATCACGAGAATCGGCTTCCCCGCCGTGTTCATGGCGCGTCTCCTTGTCGCCCACACCACTCGTCGGAGCCGATCGACTCGATCGATACGACGTTCGATCGGTTTGCCCATTCCCCCTCTACCACCCGCCGCCCATCCTGTCAATAGGGTGGCGGCCGGTCCGGTTCGCCGGGCAGCCCGTCGGGGCTGCGGATGGTCTCCGCGGTGCGACCCTCCACGCGGTCAGGCGGCGAGGGCGCGGATCCTCGGGCCACTTGCCCGGTTTCCGGTAGACTGCCCGGCCCATGAGCCTGCTCCTCAAGGACGCCATCGTCTCCGGGGTGCCGACGTCGATCTTCGTCGAGGGCGGGCGGATCGCCGCGCTCGGAGAGGAGAGGGCCGCCGACCGGGTCATCGAAGCCGCGGACCTCCACGCCTTCCCGTCCCTGAAGAACGGTCACACCCACGCCGCCATGGTGCTCTTCCGCGGCTACGGGGACGACCTGCCCCTCATGGACTGGCTGTCGAAGAAGATCTGGCCGGTGGAACGCCACCTCACGGAGGAGATCGTCCACGCCGGCGCGCGCCTCGCCATCCTGGAGATGATCCGCGGCGGCACCACGTACTTCATGGACATGTACTGGCACCGGGAGGCCGTCGCCCGGGCGGTGGTGGAGATGGGCGTCCGGGCCCACCTCGCGTCGGTGTTCATCGACCTCGAGGGCCGGTCCGGCGCCGAGGAGCAGCGGGCCCGGACCCTCGAACGGCTCGCGACCCGGGATCGCTGCGGCCCCCGCGTCATGACGGCCCTCGGGCCGCACGCGGTCTACACCGTGTCCGATGACAGCCTCGCGTGGATCGGGGAGGTCGCGCGGGGGGAGGACCTCCTCGTCCACATTCACCTGTCGGAGACCCGGACCGAGGTGGAGGAGTGCGTCAGACGGACCGGGACGACGCCGGCGCGGCACCTCGCCCGCCTCGGCCTGCTGGGGCGAAACCTCGTGGCGGCCCATGGTGTCTGGCTCGACGGGGAGGAACTCCGGTTGCTCGGGGCGGCGGGAGCGACCGTCGTCACGAACCCGGCGAGCAACCTGAAACTCGCCGTCGGTGGCACCTTCCCCTACCGCGAGGCCCGCGCCGCCGGCGTCCGGATCGCCCTCGGCACGGACGGGGCCGGGAGCAGCAACAACCTCGACATGATCGAGGCGATGAAGCTCGCCGCCCTGCTCGCGAAGCACCGCTCCGGGGATCCCACCTGCCTGCCGGCGCGCGATGCCCTCGCTCTCGCCACGACCGCCGCGTCGGAGGCCTTCGGCCTGGGGCCGGGTGGGATCGAGGTCGGCGCGCCCGCGGACCTGATGCTCGTCGACCTCGCCACGCCCGAGACGGAGCCGGTCCACGACCCGGTCTCCGCGCTCGTCTACGCCGGAGGTGCGCAGAACGTCCACACGACGATCTGCGATGGCCAGGTGCTCATGCACGCCCGCCTGCTCGAGGTGGCCGACGAAGGGGAGATCCTCGCGCGGGCCCGCGAGGCGTGCCGCGAGCTGTTCGCCCGTGCGGGAGGTGCTCCATGAGGACTGCCGTCCTGTTCGCCGCCCTCCTCCTCGGAGGGTGCGAGTGGTTCGGGGAGGAGAGTACCCCGGTGGGGCCGCCGGTGGACGCCGAGACCCGGGAGCGCGTCGTCTCCGAGGTCT
Organism: Planctomycetota bacterium; assembly: GCA_025459285.1. Lineage (GTDB taxonomy): Bacteria > Planctomycetota > JAJSAM01 > JAJSAM01 > JAJSAM01 > Prado167. The sequence goes on from JALOQY010000465.1 coordinate 2,596, forward strand.
TCCGTCGGCTCGGCGCGGCCTACGAGGAAGTCGGTCCCCGCTTCCATGCCCTCCTGCCGGCGATCAAGGAGGAATCGGTGAAGGCCGGCGGCTTTGCCGACTGGGCGGAGTTCCGGACCCGACTGGAGGCCACGGAATCAGGCCTCGACGTGGAGGTCTCCCGCCGTATCACGGCCCGCATGCGGGAACTGCTCACGCCGGCGCCGCGCTAGTCCGCTTTTCTCACCGGGCGCGCGGAGCGTAGAAGCACATCCCGTGCGCCAGACGGCCCCGAGGCGTACGGATGACCTTCATCTTCCGGACACCCTGTCCTGAGCGAGAGATCGTCGTTCAGGCCAAGGAGAGACGAGGAGTCGACCTTGATCCGGTCGCCGACGAGGAACGACGCCGGCATGGACGACGAGATCCGCTCAGGACCGCGCGATCCGGTGAGAAATGCGGGCTAGCAGCCCGTCG
>JALOQY010000147.1 GCA_025459285.1 Planctomycetota bacterium
GCCGACTCCGGCTCGCTGCTTCTTTCTCCCGCAGTCACAAGAGGATACGACCGCCCGTGCATCTCGTCCAGGTCTCCGCCAAAGAGGGATTCCCCGAAGGTGCGGCCCGTGCCGCCCTCTCGGACCTGCGCGAGGCCGGCCTCGCCGGCGTCACGGAGGTCCGACTCGTCCAGTGCTATCTCCTCTCCGACCGCCTCGCCCGGACCGATGCGGAGGAGGTAGCTGTCCGGCTCCTCGCGGACCCGGTGACCCAGGCCTTCCACATCGATGGAGAACCACCCGGCGTCTCGGCCGCCGCGCATTCTCTCCTCGTCCTCAAGCGGCCCGGAGTCATGGACTCCGTGGCTCTCTCGCTCATCGACGCGATCGCCTCCTCCGGCAAGCCCGCCCCGGAGGTCCGCACCGGGCGCCGCTGGCTTCTTTTCGGGGAGGTCTGCCCGGCCGACCTGCTCTCGGCCGCCCGACGCGTCCTGGCAAACGAGACGATCGAGGAGATCCTCCTCGACGCGCCGTTCCCGCGGTCCTTCCCCCGGCCGGTTTCCTACCGCTTCACCCGGGTGGAGGTCGGTCTCGAAGGGCTCGACGACGCGGCCCTCCTCGACCTGTCGCGGCGCCGGGGCCTCTCCCTCAACCTCGCCGAGATGAGAACCGTCCGCGACTTCTTCGCTGCCGAGCGCCGCGCGCCGACCGACGCCGAGCTCGAGACGATCGCCCAGACCTGGTCCGAGCACTGCAAGCACAAGACGCTGACCGGTCGGATCCGGTTCCAGGGGGAGTCGATCGACAACCTCCTCGCGAGCACCATCATGAAAGTGACCCGCGAGATCGACCGGCCCGACTGCCTGTCGGTCTTCAAGGACAACGCCGGCGTGATCCGGTTCGATGCGACCCGGGCCGTCTGCATGAAAGTGGAGACCCACAACCACCCCTCGGCGATCGAGCCCTACGGCGGGGCCGGGACCGGCATCGGTGGCGTGATCCGCGACATCATGGGGACGGGTCTCGGGGCCCGCCCGATCCTGAACACCGACGTGTTCTGCTTCGGCCCCCCCGACCTGCCGGCGGACCGCGTCCCCCGGGGCACCCTCCATCCGCGCCGAGTCATGAACGGCGTCGTCGCGGGAGTGCGCGACTACGGGAACCGCATGGGCATCCCCACCGCGAACGGCGCGATCTTCTTCGACGAGCGGTACGTCGGGAACCCGCTCGTGTTCTGCGGAACCGTGGGCGTCATGCCCTCCGGCATGGTGGAGAAGCGCGCCCGCGCGGGCGACCTCGTGCTCGTGGCCGGCGGTCGCACCGGCCGCGACGGGATCCACGGCGTCACCTTCGCCTCCGTGGAACTCACGGCGGACTCGGAGAAGCTCGATGCCGGGGCCGTGCAGATCGGGAACCCCATCGAGGAGAAGAAGCTCCTCGATGCACAGCTTCGCGCCCGGGATCTCGGGCTCTACACCGCGGTCACCGACTGCGGGGGCGGCGGCCTCTCGAGCGCCATCGGTGAGATGGGCGAGGAACTCGGGGTGCGGATCGAGCTCTCGAAGGTCCCCCTCAAGTACGCCGGCCTCTCCCCCGTCGAGATCTGGATCTCCGAGGCCCAGGAGCGGATGGTCTTCGCCGTACCGCCGGGAAACGCCGACGCCATCCTCGCCGTCTTCGCTGCCGAAGGCTGCGAGGCGGTCGTCGTCGGTGAGTTCACCGGCGATCACCGCCTCCGGCTCGTCTACGAAGGCAACCCCGTCGCCGACCTCCCCATGGAGTTCCTGCACCACGGGCTGCCCCGACTCGAGCGCGAGGCCACCTGGTCTCCTCCGCCCCGACGGGAATACCGGAGGCCGGATCGCCCGAGCTACGGCATCGACCTCCGCCGGATCCTCTCCGCGTGGAACGTCTGCAGCAAGGAGACCGTGATCCGGCAGTACGACCACGAAGTGCAGGGCCTCACGGCGGTGAAGCCGCTCGTGGGCGCCCGCCACGACGGGCCCGGCGACGCCACGGTCATCACCGTGGAACCCGGCGAGACCCGCGGCCTGGTCGTCTCGAACGGACTCAACCCGCGCTACGCCGACCTGGATCCCTACGCCGCCGCCGCGGCCTCCGTGGACGAGGCGGTGCGCAACTCCCTCGCCGTGGGCGGCCGGCTCACGGGCATCGCGCTGCTCGACAACTTCTCGTGGGGAAACTGCGACAAGCCCGACCGTCTCGGGGCCATGGTCCTCGCGTGCCGCGCCCTCTACGACATCGCACGCGTCTACCGGACCCCCTTCGTCTCCGGGAAGGACTCCCTCAACAACGAGTACCAGACCGACGCGGGGACGATCGTGATCCCCCACACCCTCCTCGTCTCCTCGTTCTGCGTGATCGAGGACGTCCGGAAGGCCGTGACCATGGACCTGAAGTCCGCGGGGAACGACCTCTTCGTCCTCGGCGAGACCCTCGACGAACTCGGCGGTTCACACTGGCTCCTCGTTCGCGGAGAGGAGGGTGGTGAGGTCCCGATGGTCCGACCGGAGACCGCGCTCAACACCTTTGCGGCCGTGGAGGAGGCGATCGCGGCGGGGTTCGTCCGGGCCTGCCACGACCTGTCCGAGGGCGGTCTCGCCGTCGCGCTCGCCGAGTCGTCCTTCGCGGGGGGTCTCGGCGTGGAGATCGACCTGGGGCCCGTCCCCCGGTCCTCCGGGCTCGACCGCGACGAGGTCCTCCTGTTCTCCGAATCGCAGAGCCGCTTCATCGTGGAGACGGAGCCACGCCACCGGCCGGCCGTGGAGAAGCTGTTCTCCCGGACCGCTGCCGCCCGAATCGGCCGCGTGACGGCCGGGGGCCGCGTCGTCATCCACGGTCTCGCGGGTCAGCCCATCATCGACGAGACGATCGAGGATCTGCGCGACGCCTTCCGGGCGCCGCTGGGAGCCTGACATGCCAAGAGTCCTCATTCTCCGGACCGCCGGAACGAACTGCGACCGGGAGACCGCGTACGCCTTCGAGCGCGCCGGCGCCACAGTGGAGGCCCGTCATCTCCGGGAACTCGTCGAGAGCCCGGACCGGGTGCTCGACTACGGGGTCCTCGTCTTCCCCGGGGGTTTCACCTACGGTGACGACCTCGGGGCGGGCACGATCTTCGCGAGCCTGATGCGCCGGGGACTCCTCCCGAGGATCGTCCGGCACGTGGAACGCGGCGGTCTCGTCCTCGGGATCTGCAACGGCTTCCAGATCCTCGTGAAGTCCGGACTGCTCCCCGCGACGGACGGCCCATGCTCGCCCGGCGAGGCGACGCTCGCCGGCAACGAGAGCCATCGATTCGAGTGCCGCTGGGTGTGGCTCGAGGCCACGTCGGATCTCTCCCCCTTCCTGCGCCGGGGCGACCGGATCCACTGCCCCGTGGCGCATGCCGAGGGACGGTTCGTCACCCGGGACGAGGCGACCCTCGACCATCTCTGGTCCGCCGGGCAGGTGGTGCTGCGCTACACCGGGCCGGACGGCGAACCCGACCCTGCCTACCCCCTGAACCCGAACGGCTCGGCGCGCGCCGTGGCCGGAGTCTGCGACCCGACCGGCCGGATCCTCGGCCTCATGCCCCATCCCGAACGCCATCTGTCGCCCGTCCACCACGCCCGCTGGACACGGGAAGGCCTCGCCACGGATGGCGACGGCCTCGCGCTGTTCCGCAACGCCGTCGCCGCCGTGTGACCAGGGACCGGAAACGCTGTCGGCGCCAGAGACCTCCTGTCGCGGCCGCCACGCTTCACCACGCGAGGCGGGCCACCAGGACCCGGGGGAGGCCGTGGAAATCGGGGATGACGGACTCCACCTCCAGAGCCGGCGGCAGCACGCCGCGAACCTCGTCGGCCCGGGAGCCGGGAAGTTCGAGGAGCAGCCATCCACCGGGGACGAGGAGTTCCGGTGCGCCGTTCGCCACCCGCCGGTAGATATCGATCGGGTCCCCCTCCGTGAACAGCGCCATCACCGGTTCGCGCCGGCACTCGGGGTCCACGGTCTCCCCCGGGGCGACGTACGGCGGGTTGCACACGACGACGTCGAAGGGACCGAGCCCGCGAACCGCGTCGTACAGATCGCCCGCCCGGAAGTCGCCCCGGTCCGCGACCCCCATCCGCTCCGCGTTGCCTCGCGCCACGGCGAGCGCTTCGGGACTCAGGTCCGACGCAAGGAACAGCGCGCCCGGGAGGTCCCGGGCAAACGACACGGCGATGGCCCCGCTCCCGGTCCCCAGGTCGAGGAGTCGCGGCGAGGCGAGAGGGCGCGCCCGCTCCACCGCCGCGTCCACGAGGTGCTCCGTCTCCGGACGGGGGATCAGCACCGCGGGCCCGACTCGGAACTCGAGGGAGTGGAACTCCTTCATCTCGAGGAGATACGCGACGGGCTCCCGGTCCGCGCGCCGGCGCACCAGGGCCCGGTAGGCAGCGAGCTCGGTCGCGAGAAGCGGGCGGTCGAACCCGGCGTACAGCCCGATCCGCGCGACTCCGAGGACGTGAGCGAGGAGCACTTCGGCGTCCAGGCGCGGGGAGGGAATCCCGGCCCGCCGGAAGTACAGTTCCGTCCGCCGGAGGACCTCGAGGACCGCGAGGCTCCCGTCCGTCACGGCATCAGGAGCCGCGCCGCGTGGAGCGCAGGGCGGCGCGCGACTCGCGAAGCTCCGCCTTCCGCCGGGCATCCTGCTTGGCGCCCTTGAACACCGAAATGACGATCGACAGGATCACGATCGTGGAGAAGAGCACCACGAGGTAGAGCCCGGGGCCCAGGGCGGAGTAGTGGGCCTGGAACTTGAGCTTCGCCTCCACGACCTTGCTGGCGCCGGGCGGGATCGAGTACTGGACCTTCGGCAGGATCTGGAACACCCGCGACCATCCGAAGAGCACTCCCTCGAGCGCGGCGATGATCACCGGCCACACGATCATCTTGCGGTGGTAGATGTTCCACACCGAGGCGATCACACCGTAGGCGGCGAAGATGAACAGGAAGGCTCCGCCGATGGAGTCGATGCCCCGCAGATTCCACACCGCGGAAGTCCGCTCCCAGGGCAGGAGGCACCCGATCGCCATGGCGAGACAGGCGAAGAGGAAGAAGAAGTACTGCTTGAACGCCGTGCCCTCGGCGATCGGCAGGAACCCGCTGCAGTGCGGGCACCGCATGGCCGAAGCCCGAATCTCGCTGCCGCAGAAGACGCACGGTTTCGTCGTCGGAGGACCGGCCTCCGCCTCGACGGCCGGCTTCTCCGGCTCCGTCTCGGGAAACGCGGGTTCCTCGATGGCATCCTGCGGCGGGGCCGCGGGCGGTTCGGGGATCAGGCCCTCGGCGGACGTCAGATCGTCCGGCTTCTTCTCTTCGTTCTCGTCCTGGCCAACCATGGTGTCCTCCGGCAATACGGGCGGGTAGGTCGTCCTTCCCGGACAAGGCGTGAGTTAACCACGCCCCCCGCCCGGCCCAAAGTTCAAACCAGCATCGGACCCGCACCATCGTCCGCGAAGGCCTTGAGGCGGGCCTCCCGGTCGCTCTCCTCGAGTCCCGCGAGCAGGTCGCCGAGGTCCCCGTCCATCACCCTGGCCAGGTCCTTGATCGTCAGGTTGATCCGGTGGTCGGTCACCCGGTTCTGCGGGAAGTTGTAGGTCCGGATGCGCTCGTTGCGGTCCCCCGAGCCGATCTGACTGCGTCGCAGGTTCGCCCTCTCCGCGTCGGCCTTCGTCCGGTGGAAGTCCAGGATCCGCGAGAGGAGGATCTTCATCGCCCGCGCCTTGTTCTTGTGCTGGGACTTCTCGTCCTGGCACTCGACCTTGAGGCCCGTGGGCACGTGCACGATCCGCACGGCGCTCGACGTCTTGTTGACCTTCTGCCCCCCGGGGCCGGAGGCACGGAAGAAGTCGATCTTCAGGTCCTCGCGGCGGAGGTCCACATCCACTTCCTCGGCCTCCGGCATGACGGCCACCGTGGCCAGGGAGGTGTGGATGCGCCCCTGGGCCTCCGTCTCCGGCACCCGCTGCACCCGGTGGCCGCCGGACTCGAACCGGAGTTTCCGGAACGCATCGCGGCCGGAAATGGAGGCCACCACTTCCTTGAGACCGCCGAGGCCGGTGGATGCGAGGGCCAGCACCTCGATCCGGTAGCCATTCCGCTCGGCGAAGCGCGTGTACATCCGGAAGAGGTCGGCCGCGAAGAGCGCCGCTTCCTCCCCTCCCGTGCCAGCGCGGACCTCGAGGATGACGTCCCGGCCCTCATACTCGTCCTGCCCCGTCAGGTCGTCGAGAGCCTCGGAGAGGATGTTCCGGAGTCGCCCCTCCTTCTCCTCGATCTCCGACCCGGCGAGCAGGCGGATCTCGTCGTCCTCGGCCACGGCCAGCATCTCCCGGGCTTCCGCGAGATCCGCTTCCACCCGGCGCAGCGCCTCGGAGCGTGCGGCCAGACGCCCGAGTCGCCCCACCTCCCGCATGATCGCTCCGGCCCGGGCATGGTCGGCCGCGACTTCGGGCCGTTCCATCTGGGCCAGGAGTTCCTGATGCCGGGCGGACGCCACGGCCAGACGCTTTCGGAGGGCTTCTTCGACGCTCATGGTATGCCGAAACGTCGAATGTACAGGGCGGACGGGACCGCGCCAAGCCCTATCGACCGGGACGGTCGATCCGGCGCGTGAACGGCTTCCCGTCCGGAAGGACGAGGACGTAGTCCACGAACTCCGCGGTCCCGCGCCGCGACTGGCGCTCGAAGAGGAAGGCGGCCATCCGGTCGAGGTAGCGCGCGAGATCGGAGGGCCGTGCCGCGATCTGCGCCGCGGGACGGAAGCTGACCTGCAGACCGTTCCGGTCCTCCTTCCGCACGACGGTGATGGCCAGTGAGGTCGTCGTCTCCATGCGCACCCCGAAGACCCTGGAGACCTCGTCCCGGAGGCCACCCACGGTATCGGCCCCTCCCACCTTCGAGACGAAGAGCGATCCCATGGCGGCGATCGCCGCCATCCCGAGGACGCCGATCAGCGAGAGCGTGAGCAGGGAGCGGTTCATGGTCGCAGGACCACCTTCCGGATCGGCCACGGGCCGGCCCGGGCTTGAACGAAACCCCGTTCCGGCCCACGACGCCAACCTCCGGACCGCCCGGCCAATCGTTCAGACTCGATGGCCCCGGTCCGTAGGCCGCAACCAGGATGAGTGCATCAACCTACCGATCCTCCGGGCCCGCCAGCAACCCGTCGGCGTAAGCCCTCATGCGCACGGAGGCCCCTCGGCGACGGGCTGCCACGCCCCACCCGGTCTCATGACGGCTCACGCCGGCGGGCGGTCAGCGGGGGCGGATCGCGGCGATCTCCGGGCTCAGGCGAAGGTGGTCCCCGGGGACGATCCCTCTCGCCCGGAACCAGTGACGACGCATCTCCAGGGCGTACATGGCCGGTTCCCCGCTCGGATAGCGCGGGAGACGGTCCACGGACTTCCCGATGCCGGGCTCCATCTCGAGGATGCGGACGATGCGACCCGATCCATCCGCGTAGGCGATGGACAGCGGGATCTTCGTGTTCCGCATCCAGAACCAGCGAGGCGCTACGTCCGGGTAGATGAACAGCATCCCGGTATCCTCCTCGAGGCTCTCCCGGTACATGAGCCCCGTCTCTCGCGCCGCGGGGGTCGCCGCGACCTCCACCCGGGCCATGGCCAGGGCGTCCCGCGCGAGACTCTGCCGACCGTGGAGCGGCACGACCTCGACGACCCGGGAAGTCCGCTCCGGCTCTCCCGAGGCACAGGCGGCAAGGAGCAGCGCGAGGAGCAGCGGCCGGGGCGTCACCCGAGCATCTCCCGGACCGCCTCCATGGGCAGCCCCACCACGTTGTCCACGGGCCCCTCCAGCGACAGCACGAAGGCCCCCGCAGCGCCCTGGATCCCGTATCCACCGGCCTTGTCGAGCCCCTCTCCGCCGGCGGCGTAGGCTTCGACTTCCTCCGGAGAGAGCGGTCGGAACCGGACCCGACTCGCCACCACACACCGGCGGAGTGCGCCGGTCCCGGTGTCGAGAACACACACCGCCGTGAACACCTCGTGCGTCCGGCCGGAGAGCCGCTCGATCATCCGCCGGGCCTCCCGGTTGTCGGCCGGCTTGCCGAGAATCTCACCGTCGATGGAGACCACCGTGTCCGCCGCGAGGATCGTGCCCGCGCACCGGGCGGCGGCGGCCCGCGCCTTGCGTTCGGCGATGGCGAGCGCCGCTGCCTTCACTCCGAGACCGGGTTCCGGTGTCTCATCGACCTCCACGGGTTGGATGTCGAAGGAGTAGCCCGCTTCGCGCAGCAGGTCCCGTCGCCGCGGCGAGGACGAGGCGAGAACCAGGCCCACCGGTCACCGCTTCCGGCGGGACGCCGGGTCCGCCTTCTTCGTCACCGGCGGCCGGGGGCTGGACTTCGGGTTCTTGCCGCGGGGCGCGGCGGCCGCCTTGGCGCCGCCCGCCTTCGGCGCCGCCCTGGCGGTTCCGGCCTTCTCCGGGGTGCGCTTCGACGAGCGTCCGGACTGCTTCACCGCGATGCGGCCATAGTCGCAGGCGCTGTTCAGCCCGCAGTCGCCGCACAGCGGGGCACGTGCCCGGCAGGGACCGGACACGGCGTGGAGCGTGAGGTAGTAGTGGACCTTCAGCCGGTCCGGACCCGTGGCCGTGTCCTCGAGGGTCTTCCGGACCTTGGCCGGCGTCGCCCGGGATCCTCCAAGGCCGATCCGCTGCGCCGTCCGGAGGATCTCCGGGGTATCGAGGATCATGCCGTCGTCGCGGAGCGAAGCGGTGAGGGTCGCGGCGACCGCCTCCCCGACTTGCGGGTAGGCCCGGAAGTAGTCGAAGACGGCCGGCGATTCCATCTTCTCCAGGAACGCGAGGTCCACTCCGTTCTTGTCGCGGTACAGGCCGCCGAGCAGGGCGAGGATGGTCTCCGCGCGTGCCTTCGCGTCCGGGTAGCCCGCCGCCGCGAGGACCGCCGAGACTTCTCGCCGATAGGAGATACGGACCTCGTTCCAGTCCACGAACTCCGTCAGCAGTCGCTGGAGGGCATCGGCGGCCTTCTCCTCGGATGCCTCCCGGGAGAGCAGGAGCCCCATGACGAGGTCCATGGGCGTGCCCCGGGCCAGAGCGATCCGCCCGTGAGCCTTCTCCAGGAGTTTCAGGGCCTCCGACAGCCCGTCGGCGCGCGAGCGGGCCATCGATCGCTAGCCCTTCACCGCGGGCTTCGTCGTGGCCTTCGCCGCAGGCTTCGACTTCCGCACGCGTCCCTTGGCCACGGCCTTGGCGCGCTTCTTCGCGGACCGGCCGGCACCCTTCGCCGGGCGCGGCGGGATCCCCGCCTTCTTGAGGATCGACGCCATCACCTCCGACGGCGTCGCGCCGACCGAGAGCCAGTACTTCACCCTCTCGAGGTCGAGCTTCACCGGCTCCGAGTCCTTCCCCTGCGTACCGAGCGGATCGTAGGTCCCGAGGATCTCGACCGGCTCGCCGTCGCGACGCGTGCGGACATCGAAGACTCCCACGCGGAAGAACGGCCGATTCTTGCGGCCGATCCTGGTCATGCGAATTCGTACCACCACTCTTCGTCCCTCCGGACCGGGTTACCCGGCCCCTTCAAGAGATTCAATCCTGGTCCCCGCGCCCCGGCGCGAGCCCCCCCGGCATACCCGGCAGGGAGAACGGGATCCCGCCCTGTTTCTTCATGTCCTTGAGCTGGCGCATCTTCCGCTTCCGGAAACCGCGCCGGACCAGGAAGCCGCCGAAACCGCCCTGCTGCCCGATCTGCTTGAACATCTTGCGCGTGTGCTTGAACTCCTTCAGGAGTTGATTGACCTCGTCGAGGGAGGTTCCGCTCCCCCGTGCGATCCGACGCCGCCGGGGATGGTCGATCACCTCCGGCTGGAACCGCTCATCCGGAGTCATCGAGAGGATCATGGCCTTGGTGTGGACCATCTGGTCCTCCATCTCCTCGGCCGACATCCCCTCCGTGAGCTGCGCGAAACCCGGCCCGGCCTGCTCCAGCACCTGCTTCATCGGCCCGAGCTTCTTCATCTGTTCGAAGAGGCCGAGGAAATCGTCCATCGTGAAGGTCCCGGTGAACAGGGCTTCCGCCCGCTTCTGGACCTCCTCCTGATCGACGACTTCCTGCGCCTTTTCCACGAGGGAGACGATGTCCCCCATCCCGAGGATCCGTCCTGCCATCCGGTCGGGGTGGAACTCCTCGAAGTCCTCCACCTTCTCGCCGATACCCGCGAACTTGATCGGCCTGCCGGTGACTTCCTTCACCGACATCGCCGCCCCGCCCCGGGCGTCGCCGTCCAGTTTCGTCAGGATGACGCCCGTCAGCGACAGCTCGTCGTTGAACGTCTTGGCGGAATTGACGGCGTCCTGTCCCGTCATGGC
>JALOQY010000148.1 GCA_025459285.1 Planctomycetota bacterium
CGCGGATTGCGGAACCTCTACCTCGAGACCGACCTCGGGCTGATCGATCTCCTGGGCGAGCTTCCGGACGTCTGTTCCTTCGAGGACCTCGCCGGCCGGACCGTGGAGATGGACGTCGGGGGCTTCGCCTGCCGCGTGCTGGACCTCGACACGCTGATCCGGTCGAAGGAGGTCGCGAACCGCGACCGGGACCGGCTGGCGCTCCCCTGGCTTCGCGCGATCCGCGACGCCCGAAGCTGACCGCCCGCCGGCGCGAATCGCGCATCTCGCCGACGGTGCTGGATGTCGTGGAAGGGGCTGGTCGCCGACGGAACCGGCTCAAACGGACGCCCGCACCGCCCTCGCCAGGAGTCCCCCGGCCCGCGCCGCGCCGACGCCGAGGAGGTCCGGGTCCCGGTCGAACCTCTCCGCCAGGTCGAGGTACTCCGCGTAGGCCGGTGGCCGGTCGAATAGACTCCGGAGGAGGGCGGGATCCCCGAAACGGGCGAGAGTGCCCGGGGCCGTGAGGCTCTCCACCCGCCACCCGCGCGCCTCGAGGAGCGCCCGGAGCTCCGCCGGCCGGAACGCGTGCCAACTCGGCACGAGGGTGGGCTGCAGGCGCCGGAGCTCGGGGGTCACCCGGAGCGTGCCGGTGTCGTAGACCACGGGGAGGGTCTCGAGCCGACCGAAGTGCCGGAGATCGAACGATCCCGCGTCCTCGAGGCACGCACCGGTCCGGTTCATGACGCAGACGACCAGCGCCGACCGCGTCACGCGAGTCAGGCCGTCGAGGGCCGCCTCGTGACGGTCCGGGGGGCAGAAGGAGAGCGGCGAGTCGAGGCAGAGCGTCACGTCGAAGGCCCTGTCGGGGAACCGGGAGAGGTCCTCGACGGCGCCCTCCACGAGGTCGATCCCCTCGACTCCCGCCGCCGCGCAGCGGGCGAATTCCAGCATCTCCGGGGAGACGTCGAGGTGGACGACCCGGTGCCCGCGCCGCGCGAGGGGGATCGAGAACCGTCCCGTCCCCGCGCCGGCGTCGAGGATCCGCCGGCTCCCCGCGCCCACCGCCCGGTCGATCTCCCGCCACAGGAGGTCGGTGTGGACGCGCTTGCGCGGGTCATCCTCGTCGCGCCGTGCCTCCGCCTCGACCCGTGCCCCCCAGAACGCGCGGTGGTCCGTCGGTGCCTCGGGTCCCATGGGTCCGTTTCCCGTCCGTCAGGCGAGCAGGGGCACGAAGCCCGCGTCCGCGAAGTGAGCATCCTTCGCGAGGGCCTCGCGCACCCGTAGCTCCCCCATGACGACGAAGCTCGAGCAGTCCGTGAAGGACCATCCCCTCCCCGTGCTCCGCAGGAAGAGGGTCCTCGTGCGTTCGAACCGGCTCGAGTCCATCCACTCGAGCCTCAGGGCTCGCGATGTTCCGAGACTCTCGAAAAGCCGGTGCGCGAGCCAGCCGAGACCGCGCGCCTCGAGGAGGGTGGCCGTCTCGTCGATGACGTAGTCGGTCGTCACGAGGCGCCTTCGCGCCTTCCTGGCCCGCCGCATGAACTCCCGCGCTGGCCTGTGTCGGTCGTCGCCCGAGACGAGGAGCGCGTAGAACCCGCCCGTGTCGACGAAGACGTCAGAGCCCATAGACGATCCGATCGATCTCGCGGTCGTCGAGGGTTTCCCCCTCCTCTGCCGCTGACTCGTGGAGACGGTAAATCGGATCGTCCGCCGCGGGATCCGGTCCGATCATCGGCTCGAGCCGGAGGACGGGCCGGCCGCGCCGGGTGAGGACGATCCTCTCGCCTCTCTGGACCCGACCGATGACCGCCTCGGCGTTCCTGCGGAACTCGACCAGGCTCACCGTGCTCATCGCTCCTCCGTCAGATGTACTACTCACCCTCGAAATCTCCGCCCCGCTCGCGGATTTCGCGGGAGCGAGCGCCGAAGGCGCCCGCCGCCGCAGGCGGCGAGGGGGGGGAGTCCGCGCCAGCGGTCGACGCGGGGGAGGATCTGCCTCCCCCGCTTGATCGACAGCGCGGGCGCGCCCGTCACCTTGGGCTGCGGGCGTGCCCGCGCTGTGAACTTCAAGTTGATGTTCAATTATGCCACTCGTACAAGCAGTGGCAAGGGGCATCCTGTCAGGCCCGGAATTCCGGGCCTGTGATCGCGGCGCCGATCCGAGGCATTTCCGGCTCCTTCGTTACCGGCGCCGACGCCCGAGGGCCAGCTCGTGTTCGTCGGTCGCGTTCGCCCGGTAACCTGAAGCACCCCGGGTTGCCCGGTCACCTTCGCCGGCCGAACGGAGAAGTGCCAGTGAGAAGGCCGCTCCCGACCATTCCGGGAACCGATCGAGGGCGGTCGCGTACCAATCCACCGGAGGTGGTACGATCGCCGGCCCCGTCACCCGGGAGGTATCCCCATGAAGACCGCGTTCTTCCTCGCGTCTTTCCTGCTCTCCGCCTCGGCGTATGCCCAGGAGGTGCCGCCGGCCCTCTTCGTCGAGATCGAGGGGAAGAGCCAGCCCCTCGAGATCGCCTCGGTCCGCGCCGAGGTGCGGATCCTCGGGCCGCTCGCGGAGACGCGAACCACGCTCACCTTCGCGAACCCTCACGACCGCAACCTCGAGGGCGAGCTCTACTTCCCCCTTCCGGCCGGGGCGACGGTGAGCGGCTATGCCCTCGACGTGCACGGGCGGATGGTGGACGGCGTCGCCGTGACCCGGGAGAAGGCGCGCCGGACGTTCGAGCAGGAGGTCCGCAAGGGCATCGACCCGGGCCTCGTGGAGTGGACGCGGGGGAACGTCTTCCGGACCCGCATCTTCCCCCTCCCCCCGCACGGCACCCGCACCGTCATGGTTCGTTACGTCTCGGAACTGGTGGAGAGCCCGGAGGGGAGCCGCTACGTCCTTCCCCTCGACTTCCGGCAGAAGGTCGGGACGTTCTCCCTCCGGATCGAGACGGTCCGGCCCCCCTCCGCCCCGACGCTCATCAGCGCGCAGCCGGATCTCAGCTTCGCGGAGTGGAGGGAGGGGTTCCTCGCGGAGACGTCGAAGCAGGACATCCTCCTTGATCGCGACCTCGAGATCCTGGTTCCCCGGGTCGAGACGCCGCCGGTGCTCGTCGAGCGCGACGGGCGCGGGGTGGTCCGCTTCCTCGCCTCCGTGCCGGTTGCGGTCCCCGCCACGGAGGCGCCGGTCGCCCCGGGTCGGGTCTCGGTCCTCTGGGACGCCTCCGGCTCCCGCGCCGGCGCCGACCTCGGCCCGGAGACCGCGTTCCTGCGCGGCTACCTCGAAACCGTGTTCGCGGCGCGGCCCTCGGTGGAGGTGGTCCTGACCGTCTTCCGGGACCGGGCGGAGCCGGACCGCCGGATCGTCCTCGACCGGGAGGGGCTCGACGCATTCCTGGCCTCGCTCGCCGCCCTGCCGTACGACGGCGGTACCGGGGTGGCCGGCCTCGCTCCGGGTGCCGGGGAGGCCGCGGGGCCGCCCCCGGACGTGGTCCTCTTCTTCTCTGACGGCCTCGTCACCTTCGGGGGCCGCGCGCCCGGCGTGTTCCGGGCCCCGGTCTTCGCGGTCCACTCCGCCACCTCGGCCGACGTCCCGTTCCTGGAGTCCGTCGCGCGCGCCTCCGGCGGGCGCGTCCTCGACCTCCGCCGCCTTCCGGTCGAGGAGGCCGTCGCCGCCGTCGGCCGTCCCGTCTGGTCCCTCCGCACGGCGTCGGCGGACGACGCGCTGGTCACCGGACTTCTCCCGGCCACCGGGACGCCCGCCGGGGGGCGCTTCCTCGTGACCGGAGTCCTGCGCGGGAGCGAGGCCGAGGTGACGCTCGGGTTCGGGTTCGGCCGGCCGGCGGAATCGAGGACCTTCCGCGTGTCCGCCTCCGGCGCCGTCGAGGGAGACCTCCTCCGCGTCCACTGGGCGCAGGCGAAGCTCTCCGGACTGCTCCCCGACGCCGATCGCAACGAGGAGGAGATCACCCGTCTGGGGAGGGAGCAGGGGCTCGTCACGCCGTTCACCTCCCTCCTCGTCCTCGAGACCATCGAGCAGTACCTCCGGCACGAGATCCTGCCGCCCGCGACGTTCCCCGAGATGCGCGAGAAGTACATCGAGGTCGTGGAGGGCCGCCGGCGGGAGGAGGCCGCGCTCGAACGGTCGAAGCTCGAGCGGATCATCGAGCTGTGGCGGGCCCGCGTCGAGTGGTGGGAGACGAAGTTCACCTGGCCCGAGAACTTCCGGTACCGGTCCGAGGAGCCGAAGAGCGAAGAGGCCGGCGAAGGCGGCTCCACGGGCAGTTCCCGCGAAGGAGCTGAGTCTCCGCGGACCCCGCCCATGGCGGCGCCGGGAAGCAGCGATGCGGGCGGACCGGGCTTCACCTCCGGCGACGACAGTCCGGACAAGGAGAAGAACGGGGATGAGCAGCCCGGGTCCGGGCCGGCCATCGCCCTCAGGGAATGGGACCCCGAGACGCCGTACCTGAAGGCCCTGAAGGCGGCAACGGTCGAGGACCGGTCCCGCGTCTACCTCGACTGGCGCGGGAAGTTCGCCACGTCGCCGGCGTTTTTCGTCGACTGCGCGGAGTTCTTCTTCCGGGAGGGCGACGAGCCGCTCGGCGTCCGGATCCTCTCGAACCTCGCGGAGATGAAGCTCGACGACGCTCCGCTCCTCCGGGTCCTCGCCCACCGGCTCGCGCAGCTCGGCCGGCTCGACCTCGCGGTGGAGGTCTTCGAGGAGGTGCTCCGCATGCGCCCCGAGGAACCCCAGTCGTACCGCGACCTCGGGCTCGCCCTCGGTAGTCGGGGGAGCCGGGCCGACTTCGAGAGGGCCATCGACCTCCTCTACCACGTCGTCCGAAACCAGTGGGAGCGGTTCGACGAGATCGAGGTCCTGACGCTCATGGAGCTGAACCGGCTGATCCCGAAGGCGACGGCCGCCGGCGTTTCGAAGATCCCGGTGGACGCGCGCCTCGTGAAGCCGCTCCCGGTCGACATCCGCATCGTGATGACCTGGGACGCGGACCTGACGGACATGGACCTCCACGTGATCGAGCCGTCGGGCGAGGAGGCGTACTATGGCCACAACCGGACCACGATCGGCGGCCTGGTCTCCCGCGACTTCACGCAGGGCTACGGCCCCGAGGAGTACCTGGTGCGGAAGGCCATGCACGGCTCCTACAAGATCATCACGAGTTACTTCGGAAGCGGCGCGGCGAAGCTCACCGGGGCCGTGACGATCCACGTGGAGGTCACCACGAACTTCGGCCGGCCGGACGAGCAGGTCCGCATGTTGACCCTGAGGCTGACCGAGGCGAAGGAGAACTTCCTGGTAGGCGAGATCGAGTTCTGACGGAGGGGCGAAAGAGCGTCCGGGGGAGGCCCCCCCGACGGCACCCCGTTCCCGCTCTTCCGCAGGAAGCCAGGGACCCGGGGACGATAGAATGCGGACTGCGGGAACCGGAACCGGAGGTTGCGCCGGGGAGCCCGCAGGAGGAGAGTCTGGCCGACCGCGCGGATCCCTTCCCCGAGGGAACGTCCCCCTCGCCGCCGGACGACTTCTCCGCGGAGGAGATCGACGCGCGGATGCGGCGTGACGGCTTCCCCGAACTCCATCTCCTGTGGTCCGAATTTCGGAGGCGGGGCCGGGAGTTCGAAACCGCGGACCTCGCCTCGGCCGAATCCCGCTCCGCGGCCCACGTCGACGGGCTCCGCTCCCACCCGGTCCTCGCGGTCCTCGTCTGCCTTCTCCTCGCCCTCCTCCTCTGCGGACTCCTGCGGTCGATGCTCGAAGCGAGCGCGGTCCGGGCTGATCCATGGCCCTCGATCCTCACGTCGCTCTTCGTGGAGACGCCGGGAGTCACGCTGTTCTTCGTGCTGTGCGGCGGGTTCCTCTTCTTCGCCGCGGCCGTCGCCCTGATGCGGATGTGGGTCCACCCCTGGAAGGCATGCGCGGCGCAGGACCTCGCCTCGATGCTGAAGCCACGCGATTGCCGGCGGCGGATCCTCGGAACGGAGAGGGCGAGCGGCGTCCGGGCGAGGCTCTCCGCGCTGGGGGTGGGGGAGGCCTGGGACGATCCGGGCTACCGGGTCCTCTACCGGTTCGAGGGGGAGCGTCTCGAAACGGTGCCCGTCCGAGCCGAGCATGAGTTCGTCCAGACCGTGCTCCGCGAGGTCCTCGGAACGAAGGAGGATCGCCGATTCCGGCCCGGGCGGTTCCTCGACAGCCTCACCGGCGGCAAGAAGACCGTCACGGAGTTCATCGATGCCCACCGGGATGAGATCGAACGCAACCGGCAGGGGCTCCTGCCGCGGGCCGATGCCCTCGCCCTCCTCGCGGAGCTGCGGTCCCGCGGCCTGGTCCCCGGTTCACCCGGGGAGCGCTTCGTGGCCGAGGCCGCCGCCGCCCTGGAACGCGGCGACCAGTTGACCGGCGGCACGGTGGAGGCGAGGGTCTGGGCCCGCGACCCCTGGGTCGATCTGACCTCTCCGCGGGACTTCTTCAGCTCCGCTTCGCTCAGGGGATTCGGGTTCCGGGACGGCCGCTCGAAGGGGCGGCTCGGCCCGTTCGGCTACCTCCGGAACGCGAGCATCACCGCCCTGGACTTCCGGACGAGGCACGGCCGCAGCGTGCGGGCCCGGATGGCCGCGGCGATCATGGCGGACGCGGACGGCGGCGAGCGCCCGGTGCTCTTCGTGGACGGCGTCGAAGGGCGGTTCGACGTGAACCCGCGGCACATCAAGCAGGCCATCGAGGACTACGGGCGGGCATGCGCCTTCCCGGCGGTCCTCTACTTCAAGTACCCGCTGAACCGGGTGCCGGGGCGCTTCGTGCAACATGTCGAGCGCTCCGGGGCGCCGCTCGCGGCGGTGCGCATCGCGTATGCGGATTCGTCGAGGCGGGAGTACCTCGACGCCTTCGGGATGCCCTTCGAGCCGTTCGAGTACGCGTACCCGCGCGGTCGGGTGGTGGTCCACGCCGTGGACCTCGCCGGCACGCCGGGCCTGGCATGGCCGCGCCCCGGCCCGCTGTCCCGGGCCGCCGCCCTCCTCCGGCACCGGAGCCTCCACCTCCTCGCTCTCGGCGCCTCGGTGGCTGGTGGATGGTCGATCTGGCGGTTCGAGCCGCTCCTCCTCCTGCCCTACGCGATGCTGCTCGGAGGCCTCCTCCTCGTCGACGAGCGGATGCACCGGCAAGCCCTGAAGCCGGGACCCGCCTCCCCCGCTCCGGAGGCCGGGGTGCCGCCGTTCGTCCGCGAACTGACGGACCGGATCCTCGCGGACCCGCTCGCGCGCAAGATGTCCTACGAGGCGCGGCTCGAACCCAAGGTCGCGCGGCTCCTGCGCTGCTTCCCCCGGGCCCGCGCGCCGCTGCGGCACTTCTTCGCCGCGGTGCTCGTCAACGTCTCGGTCCGGGACTCGGACCTCCTGAACGCCATGAAGTTCCTCGATGCCGTCCCCGAGTCGGACCGCGAGTCGGCCGCCCGGCTCTTCGCGAAGATGTGGGACCGGGAGGACCCCGGTGCGGAGCGGGCCGGCCTCTCGGAGGAGAAGGCGGCCCGGGACGGCCTGAAGAAGGATCTGCTCGCGCGACTGGACCTGCTCCGGAGGGCGTGCAAGGCGATCGGGCTCCGGTCCCGGACCGTGAAGGCCGTGCTGTCGATGCGCAGGTGGACGGGACTGCCTTTCCCCGACGTCCTGCGGATCGTGACCGTGGACCCGGGCATCCTTCGCGGCCTGAGGAAGCCGCCGAGGCCGCGCCACGCGTGGGTCGGGCCCACGGCCATCGCCCTGGCCGCCTGGTACGGCCTCACCGTCCGCTTCCCGGGTCTGCCGCTCTGGCTTGGCTACGTGGTCACCATGGTCCTGGTGGCCGTCGGGCTCCACGTCGTGTGCACGTACCTCCCGATCGCGCCCGGCATCCTCCGCTACCGGCGGACGATCCGCTATCTCTCGCGCGTTCTCGCGGGGGAGCGGCCGGCGGGTGCGATCGAGGAGCGCATGAGGGAGGCCGGTATCGATGTCGCGCAGTACACGCGGGCGCGGGTGCGGGAGGACTCCGCGCGCGGCGTGCGGATCCGGATCCTCGACAAGAGGACGCTCGAGGGGGCGGTGCGGTTCCTCACCTCGAGCGAGGACATCGGCTCCTGCATCGCCCTCCGCCACTTCGTCTCCTGGACCCTCCCGTCCCTGCTCGACGACCCGGGGATCGTCCTCGCCGACGTGTACCACAAGGGGACGCACCCGACGTACGTCCACCGGGCGCAGGTGTGGATGGTGGCGGCGGAGGAGGAGGGGGTCCCGGTCCTCGCGGTGAACAGCTTCGAGTTCAACGAGGCGGGCACCCGCTACCTCGACGACATCATGTCGGAAGCGGTGGCGCTCCTCCGGGAAGTGGCCCGCGAGGCGGGCTTCCGGAAGATCTACGCCGGCATCTCCGAATTCGGGCGCGGCTATCTGGATGCCCGCTTCCCGCAGGGGCCGACGGGGGCTGCGGTCCGGAAGATCCACGACCGCGAGGCCGGCCGCGCGTACTACTTCGACGCCTTCCACCGGCGCCTGTGCCGGACGGCGGAGGGGCTCCGGAGCGAGTTCGTCTACATGAAGCGGCGCGGGGTGTTTGCCCGCACCTATGCCCTCGTCTACGGCGTGCAGGAGTTCCTGAAAGGCCACCGTGGGAAGGCCCGCGCCTTCTTCGACACGGTCCGCAACCCGCACAACTTCTGGGAGATTCCACTCGCCGGGCCGGACGGAAGCGTCCCGGCGGCGAGTCCCTCATCGGCCGGCGGGGCCGACGGCCCGGTCCTCCCGCGCGAGGACCCGGGGAAGCAGGCCGAGTAGACTCCGGGCCGGGGGGAGCGTTCGTGAACCCGCCCGGGCACGCGTCAGGTGACCCGTCTTCATGTCCTGCAGCGCGTGGAACGGCTCGTTCACTGTCGCCCCGGGTTCGCAGAAGGTCGGGTTGGCCGGGATCCCACTGGAATCCGCCGAACCTCTGGGCTGGCGGGGCGTTTGGATCCAGAGCGACATGCGCCCTCGATGCCTTTTCCTCGCCCTGCTCGCCGTGGCCCTTCCGGCCGCACCGGCCCCCGCGGCGCCGGGGGAGCCTCCGGAGGCGCTCCGCCGTGCTCTGCGGGAGCGGAGTTTCGCCGTGGACGGCGAGAGGTCCTCGGGCCTCGCCGCCGTCTACCGATGGGGTCGCGGCACGGCCTTCGTTTCCACCGACGCCATACTGGCGGCATACGACCTGCTCCTCCGGCGGCTGCTGAACGGTCTGGCCGAGACCCGGGGGCGCGAGGTCGAAGCGGCGCTCGGGGCGTGGGCAAAGAACGCCCGGTCCGCCCCCGCGGGTGAGAGCGGGCGGATCGCGCGGTTCTACACCACCGTCCTCCAGTGGCTGGGTGACGCCCCTCCGGACGACGCTCCGCCGGACGTGGCGGAGGCCGTCGAGCGGCAGGTCGCGCGCCTTCTCGACGACGCGGAGCCGACGGGGGTGGCGGAGGTCCTCGGGACGGGGCTCGACGAACGGTCGTTCCCGGCATGCACCGCCTCGGCCGGCTCGCCGGGGGAGGCGTGGGAGGGCGTCATCCGCTGGCTGACCCGGGCCGCGCTCCCCGACACGCCCGGCGGACGGGAGGCGCGCCGGTTCCTCGCCGCCTCGATCCCCGAAGCGGTCCGCGACGCCGTCCTCGGGGACGTGGCCTTCTTGGGCATGGCCCGCGCGGTCTTCCCCGGGCCGGAAGGCGAAAGCCTCATCGAGCTTCGCGACGTGGACGACAAGCGCTTCCCGCCGGCCACGCTCCCGGGCGGCGCGGAGGCCGTCGGCCTCGAGCTCGGAGCGCACCTCGGGTCCGCCCTGGCCCGCGAGAAGCTCGCGGAGATCGGGCTGATGGAGGAGCTTTCCCGTCCGAAGTGCGCGAGCAACAGCCAGCGCCGCCTGAAGGACAAGAAGACCCCGGCCGCCGCGTCCGCCGAAGAGTAGCCGCCGGCTCGCCGGCCCGCAGGTCGGCCGGCTCGCCGCCCCGACGCACCCCGCCGCGCCGGAGGGGCCGCAAGTCCCCCCGGCGCGGCGTCGTTGTCGCGGGACGGTGCCCCTCGCCCGTCGCGGTTCCCGTGGCCGGGGCGAACCGTTTCGCCGTGACCACCGGCCCCGCCGTGCGTCCTGTTTCCCGGCATGGTGGGTTTGCTCACATCTCCGGCGACGGCTCCCGGTGGGGGGTGGCGGCCTTCCGGCTCGTGGGCTCCGGGCCTCCCCCGGGTCGACGCCTCCTTCCGGGTGGGCGAAGGCCCCTCGGTCTACCGGCCCCGCAATCCGGAGAGGACGCCCCTGTGGAAGCTCTTCGACGAGCACTACCTCGACTTCACCCGGATCCACGAGGA
>JALOQY010000149.1 GCA_025459285.1 Planctomycetota bacterium
AGCTTCGACTCGATGAACAGGTACCCGGGCTCCCGGGACGACAGGAACCAGTAGACTCCGGTCAGGAGCAGGACGGCCGCGGCGGCGGCCAGCGCGAGCCGGCAGCGCCGGAGCGCCCGGCACACCGGTGGAACCGGGCGGCCGACAACCGGGAGTCCCGCGGCGAAGGCCCGGAGATCGTCCCGCATCGCGGCGGCCGACGGGTAGCGGTCCGCCTGGCGCTTCTCCAGGGCCTTGAGGGCGATCCGGTTCACGGCCTGCGGCACGGTGGTCAACGGGGTCGGGCGCGCTGCCACGACCTGGGCGAGGATGGCCTCGAAGCTGGCGCCCCGGAAGGGCGGGCGCCCTGCGACGGCCTCGTACAGGGTGGCTCCCAGTCCGTAGACGTCGGTCCGCGCATCCACTCCGTTCCCGCATCCGGGCACCTGCTCCGGACTCATGTAGAGGGGCGTGCCCATCGCCTGGCTGGACAGCGTGAGCGATCGGTAGAGATCGCAGCGGGCCAGTCCGAAGTCCGCCAGCACCATCTTCCCCATCTCGTCGAGCACGATGTTCCCCGGCTTGACATCGCGATGGACACCACCCACCCGGTGCAGCGCCTCGAGGGCGTCCGCCACGTCGGCCAGACCCGCACAGAGGACCGTCAGCGGCGGCACCCGGTCTTCACGGATGAGATCCCGGAGGCTCCGGCCCGGAAGCAGGCCCATGCTGTACCAGGGCCGCCCCTCGGTCTGGCCGGCGTCGTAGATCGTCACGACGTTCGGGTGCTTCGCCTTCGCGCAGATCCTCGCCTCCCGCAGGAACCGCTCCAGGGCTTCGGGGTCTCCCTCGAGGCCCGCCCGGAGGATCTTCAGGGCCACCCGGCGGTTGAGGCCCTGGTGCACCGCTTCGTAGACGATCCCCATGGCGCCGCCTCCGACCCGCTCGAGGAGCAGATACTCCCCGAAGTGCCGTGGCAGCTCCTCCCGGGCCGGCACCGGCTCGATCAGTTCGCTGAGCATCGCATCGACCTCCAGCGCGTCGAGGAACTCCCCGTAGCGCTCTCCGAGACGGTCCCGCCACTCGCCAGGACTCGCCGGTTCCCCGGTGTCCCGCTTCCGGCGGAACTCCGACAGACATATCGCGATCAGCTCTTCCGCGTGCAGTTCGGTCATGGCATCCCATAGGGCGGGAACGCCGGACCGGTGTTACGCCCCGGCTGATGCGCGGCTGTCTCCTCCGTCCCGGGAGCCTGCGCTCGCGGGAGGGCACCGGAAGAACCCTCTCCGCGCCGGCCGACTCCGGGTCATGCCGCAACCTCAATACAAGGAAGAGGTTGCGAACCATGAACCGACCACTGGCGAATGGGACCGGTCTTTGCTTCTGGCCCATCGGCCCCTTGATGAAGGAGGTCGGCCATGAAGAAGAACATCGTGCTCGCCGCCCTGACCCTGGCCCTCGCCGGTTGCGCCCACGGCTACTACGCGACCCCGCCGCGGGGGCCCGTCTACTCCGACCCCGTCGTCGTCGACGGGTCCGTGGAAGGCTGGTACGACGCACCGCGGCCCGAGAGCACTCCGTGGTCCACCGGGGAGGAGTGGTACCCGGCGCCCGCGACCCCGATCCCCGCCGAGGACGGCTGGGCCTTCGAGGGTGAAGACGTCGTCGTGGTGAACAACTGGACGATCGAGACCACCGTCATCGAGTACTGGAGCGACGACAGCGGGGCCTCCTACGCCGGCCACTACTACCCCGGCGCGGTCTTCGTGCCCGGTCCCTGGGTCGACGAGTGGTTCCCCTACGACGGCTGCCACGTTCCGGGGGGAGTACTGCTCCACGTCGATCGGCCGCACGACCACCGGATCCCGTGGCGGGCCTATCACGGCCACCGCGGCCACCGGACCACGGGCTACGTCGAGTTGCGCGATGCGCCCCACCGGCATGACCGCGACCACCGCGGCCGGTTCGAGATCCGGCCCCGCGGAACCTCCGACCGGTTCGACCGGTCCCGCGACGAAGCGGCCCGCGCCGCGAGGGAGCGTACCGAGCGCGAAAACCGCGAACGCGCCGGCCGCGAAGCCGCCGCCCGGGAGAACGAGCGCAAGGCCCGCGAGGAATCCGAACGGACCGCCCGCGAGACTCGCGAGCGGACGGCACGGGACGCCGCGGCCCGCGAGCGGACCGGGCGCCAGGATCGCGAACGCGCCGAACGGGACGCCCGCGAACGCGCCGGCCGCGAAGCCACCGCCCGGGAGAACGAGCGAAAGGCCCGCGAGGAAACCGAACGGACCGCCCGCGAGACTCGCGAGCGGACGGCACGGGATGCCGCGGTCCGCGAGCGGACCGAGCGCGAGAACCGCGAACGCGCCGGCCGCGAAGCCGCCGCCAGCAACGCCGAGCGCAAGGCCCGGGAGAAGGCCGATCGGGAGGCCCGCGAGGAAGCCGAGCGACTGGCGAAAGAGGCCGAGAAGGCCGCCCGCGACGCCGAGCGCACCGCCCGCAAGGGAGGGAACTCCCGCGGTTCCGGCCGCCGGTAGGCAACCTCCGATCGGCGACACCACAACCGGCGCGGACCACGCTCGTGGCCCGCGCCGGCTCCCTTTCCGGAGAGCGCCTTCATCTGGCGATTCTCACGACGCGCGCGTGGTCACCCCTTGCTGCCGGCTCCCCGACATCCACCGACAGACACCCCTCGACCGCTCCGTAGAGGTTCGCGACCGGAATTCTCCGGCCGCATGTCCGGTTGCCCCCGCACCAGCAGCCCGTCGGGGTAAGGGGTCGCATTGCTGAGAACGTCCCCGGCCCCGACGGGCTGTTAGCGGTACTCCAGCGCTTTCGTGGGGCAGAAGGCGGCGCAGGCGGGGTCGCCGCCGCACAGGTCGCACTTGCGGGCGAGGAGTTTCACGGGGTCCATCTCGATCTGGCCGAAGGGACAGGCCACGGCGCAGGAGCCGCAGCCGATGCACCGCCTCTCGAGCACGACGATGGCGCCGGTCTCCCCGCTCCGGACGAGGGCCGTAACCGGGCAGACCCTGACGCAGGCCGCGTCGTCGCACTGGAAGCAGGTGAGGATCACGTTCTTCGGCGGCCCACCGAAATCGAAGGTCCGAAGACGCGGCACCGCCGGCCGGTTCGGCGCGCCGTGGCGGAAGGAGCACGCCAGCTCGCAGGTCCGGCAGGAGGTGCAGCGGTCGGGCGTGACGATCAGCCTCTTTCCGTTCACCGCGGCCTTCGCCATCACCGCACCTCCTCGAACGCCTTCGCGATGGTCTCCGCCGTCTCCCGCCGCTTCGACTCCGGGCACTTCGTGAACCAGTCCTCCGGGAGCCCGGCCCGTTTCGCTTCGAAACTCCGCTGCTCCTCGGTCATCAGCGGTCTGCCGGTCACCTCGCACTTCACCATCCTGAAGGTCCGGCCCCAGATCTTCCGCTCGTCGTCCGTCTCCTCGTAACCGATGTGGCCCGTCGGGCAGATCCGCGCGCAGGCGAGGCAGCCGATGCAGTCCTCGGCCGCCAGGTCGAACGGCGCCGCGATCCGCTTCCCCCGGCTCTTCCCGGCCCCCCCGATGGCGTGGGCGCCGATCTTCGCGCAGACCCGCTCGCAGAGCATGCAGAGGATGCACTTCGAGCCGTCGGTCGATTCCGGAAAGCTGGTCCTCGGGACACCGTGCTCCGCAGCCAGCCGCCGGATCACGTCGGAGGTCGGACAGCGCGCGAGGAGCAGGTCGAGGACCGTGCGCCGCGCCTCCTTGACGCGCTCGCTCGCCGTGCGCACGACGAGGCCGTCCCGCGCCGGGGCCAGGCAGGAGATGACGAGCTCCGCCGGCCCCCGAGAATCCGCGGGCGCCGCCTCCACCACGCAGAGCCGGCACCCGCCGAACGGCTCGAGCGCCTCGTGATGGCAGAGCGTGGGGATGTCGATCCCCGCCTCCCGGGCCGCATCGAGCAGCGTGCGCCCCTCCTCCGTCACCACCCTCCGGCCGTCGATATCCATTGCGATCATGGTCACACCACCGTGATGGCGTCGAACTTGCACTTCGTCCGGCACATGCCGCACGCCGTGCAGATCTCCGGGTCGATCCGGTGCGGCTGCTTCTTCGCGCCGGAGATCGCCCCGGTCGGGCAGACCTTCTGGCACGCCTGACAGCCCTCGCACAGGTCGGTGTCGATCTCGAACTTCGTGAGAGCCCGGCAGACGCCGCCCGGGCACTTCCGGTCCTCGACGTGCGCCCGGTACTCCGCCTCGAACCGGTCGAGCGTCGAAAGGACCACGTTCGGCGCGGTCTTCCCGAGGCCGCAGAGGGAGGCATCGGCCACGACGCGGGCGAGGGCGCGCAGGCGCGGCAGGTCGGCGGGAGTCCCCTCGCCGAGGGTGATCCTCGTCAGGATCTCCGCGAGATGGTGGAGCCCCTCGCGGCATGGCACGCACTTGCCGCAGGACTCCGCGGCGAGCGAGTGCGTGAAGTAGCGCGCCACGTCCACCGGGCAGGAGTGGTCGTCCATCACCATCACGTTGCCGGAGCCGACGATCGCGCCCCTCGCGGCGAGCGGCCCGTAGTCGAGCGGCGTGTCGAGATCGGCCTCTCCGAGGATGCCCCCGGACGGCCCCCCCACCATGGCCGCCTTGAACCTCCGCTTGCCGGCCACGCCGCCGCCGAGGCCGAACACGAGGGTCCGGAGCGTCGTGCCGAAGGGCACCTCGAAGAGCCCGCCCTGCCTCACGCGCCCGCCGAGGTTCAGGACCTTCGTGCCCGGACTCTCCGCCGTGCCGACCTTCCGGAACTCCTCCGGCCCGCGGGCGACGACGACGGGCACGAGCGCGAGCGTCTCGGAGTTGTCGAGCACCGTGGGCCGCCCGAAGAGCCCCCGCTCCGCCGAGCGCGGGTATTTCACCCTCGGCTCGGGCACGAGACCCTCGATGGCCCGGAGCACGGCGGTCGATTCGCCGCAGACGAACTCGGACCCGCCGAGCGCGAGCCGGACCGTGAACGAAAAGTCCGTGCCGAGGATCCTCTCGCCGAGGAGCCCCCGGGCGGTCGCCGTCTCGATCGCGCCCTTCACGAGGGCCACGGCGCGCGCCGAGTCGGCCCGGGCGAAGACGAAGCCTTCGTGCGCCCCGACGGCATAGGCCGCGATCAGGAGCCCTTCGAGAACCGCGTGGGGGTCGATCTCCAGGAGCACGGTCCCGTTGGCCACCGCGAAGCGGTCGTCCCCGGTCGCCTCCCGGCAGGCCCGCCACTTGAGGCCGGTGGAGAAGCCCGCCCCCCCGCGGCCGCGAAGGCCGCTCGCCTCGATCACCGCGATGACCTGCTCCGGCGTCATCGTCGTCAGGGCCTTCGCCGCCGCACCATATGTCCCGGCGGCGATCGCATCGTCGAGATCGGCGGGGTCGATCCGGCCGGCGTTCCGCAGGCCGATCCGGGTCTGCCCGGCGAGGAACGGGATCTCCGCCTCCCTCGCGAAACGCTTCTTCGTCGCCGCGTCCTTCACCGCGAGCCGGTCCGGGACCTCGCCCGCCCCGATCACCTTCGTCACGATCTCGGGAGCATCGGCGGGCTTCACGCCGGCGAGGAAGAGGCCGGCCGCGGGCACCGTGACCACCGGTCCCAGGTCGCAGCAGCCGTGGCAGCCCGCGCTCCGGACGGCGAGGACCGTCCCGGCCTCCCGAGCCGTGGATTCGATCGCCGCCGCCACCGCCGCGCCGCCCCGGCAGCCGCCGCCACGGCACACCCGGACCACGGTCCGGCCGGCGTCGCGCCCGCGCGCGGCCTCCCCGGCCCTCGAAAACGCTTCCCTCCCGTCGAGCTTCATGAGCGCCCCCCGAGCAACTCCTTCGCCATCGCCGAGGGCTCCGCGTTTCCGCGGAGTTCACCGTTCACCGACACCACCGGCGCCATGGCACAGGCCCCCACGCAGTTCGTCGTCTCCACGGTGAACTTCAGGTCCTTCGTCGTCCCGCCGGAGGCGATGCCGAGCTTCGAAAGGAGTTCGTCGAGCAGCGTCGGGGCGCCGCGCCCATGACAGGCCGCCCCGGTGCAGACCTTGAGGACCACCTCGCCCTTGGGGAAAAGCGAGAACTCCCCGTGGAAGGTGGCGAGGCCGAACACGCGGCTCGCCGGCACCGAAAGCCGCCGGGCCACCGCCGCCGCCACCTCCCGCGGGACGTGGCGGAACGCGGCCTGCGCGGCCCGGAGGGCTTCCGGCAGTGCCGAGGCCTCCCCCGCCGGGAGGCGGTCGAGGAGGTCCGATACCCGCTTCGCGTCGATCACGATCGCCGGCTCACTCATCGCTCTTCCCCGCCTTCGCCTGCTCGAATCCGAGGAGGAAGGCCTGCAGGTTGCTCTCGATGAACTGCGGTTTCTTAGCGAAGTGCTTGCCGATGATCTTCTCGGCCGTCTCCCGCGAAACCAGTGGCAGGATCCCGAGGAGCGCCCCGAGCATCGCGAGGTTCGCGCCCTTGCGGCTGCCTGCGGAGACCGCGAGGTCGTCGGCCCGGATGCGGAACTCCCGGATGTCCGTCCGGTCCGAGCGGATCGGGATGAGGCAGGAGTCCACCACCAGGAGACCGCCGGGTTTGAGCTTCGGCGCGAACTTCTCGAGGGACGGCCGGTTCATCACCACCGCCACCTTCGGCGCGGATACGAGCGGCGAGCCGATGGGTTCATCTCCCACCACCACGGTGCAGTTCGCCGTGCCGCCGCGCATCTCCGGACCGTAGGACGGGAGCCAGGTGACCTCCCGCTCCTCGGCGAGCGCCGCCTGCGCGAGCAGGTAGCCCGCCGTGATCACGCCCTGGCCGCCGAAGCCGGCCATGATGACTTCCGTCTGCACGGGCTACCCCCTCTCGACCGAGTACGGGACGAAATCGCCCGGCTCCTTCAGGACGCCGAGTCGGTAGTACGGCATCATGTTGCGCTCGAGCCACTCCGTCGCCTCGTTCGGGGTCATACCCCAGTTCGTGGGACAGGTGGAGAGCACCTCCACGAAGGTGAAGCACTCGTCCCGCCTCTGCAGGTCGAAGGCCCGGCGGATCGCGGCCTTCGCCTTGATCGTCAGCAGGGGCGTGTGCGCCGCCACGCGCGCGATGTACGCCTTCCCGCGCAGCGTGGCGAGGAGTTCCGCGACCCGAATGGGCCAGCCGGCGAGTTCCGTGTCCCGCCCGAAGGGGCTGGTGGAAGTCACCTGCCCGGGCAGGGTCGTGGGCGCCATCTGCCCGCCGGTCATGCCGTAGATCGCGTTGTTCACGAAGATGACCGTGATCTTCTCGCCGCGGTTCGCGGCGTGGACGATCTCGGCCATCCCGATCGAGGCCAGGTCCCCGTCCCCCTGGTAGGTGAAGACGATGAGGTCCGGCCGGCACCGCTTGGCTCCGGTGGCCACCGCGGGCGCCCGGCCGTGGGAGGCCTCGAAGCTGTCGCAGTTGAAGTAGTTGTAGGCCAGCACCGAGCAGCCCACCGGCGCCACGGCCACGGTCCGCTCCCGGAGGCCGAGTTCGTCGATCGACTCCGCCACGAGCCGGTGGATCACGCCGTGGGTGCAACCCGGGCAGTAGTGCGTCGTCCGCGACTGCAGGGACTTCGGGTAGCCGAAGATCGCCTTCATCGGGCCGCTCCCTTCCCCGTCACCTCGCCGATCGCCGCGAGCACGTCGTCGGGCGTCGGCACCACGCCGCCGGTGCGGCCGAAGAAGCCGACCTCGCGGTCGGGGCCGAGCGCCATCCGGACGTCGTCGATCATCTGGCCGGTGTTCATCTCGATCACGAGCACCTTCTTCGCGCGCCGCGCGGTTTCCCGGAGCTGTTCGTGGGGGTACGGCCACAGCGTGATCGGCCGGAACACCCCGCCCCGGCCGCCGGCGGCGTTGAAGTCGGCGAGCGCCGTCTTCACGATGCGCGCCATCGTGCCGAAGGCCACCACGAGCACATCGAGGTCGCCGTCGCAGCGCCAGGTCTCGAAGCGGACCTGCTCCCGGGCCACCTGGTCGTACTTCGCCTTCAGCTTGAAGTTGTGGGCGTTCAGCTCGTGCTCGTTCAGGTAGAGCGAGTTGATCACGTTCTGCGGCCGGTCCTTCATCCCCGTGGCGGCCCAGGGCTTCTCGGGAAGACTGTCGAGGGGCCGCATGGGCGGGAACTCCACGGGCTCCATCATCTGCCCGATCATCCCGTCGCCGAGGATCAGGACGGGGTTGCGGTAGCGGTCGGCGAGGTCGAAAGCCTCGTAGATGAGGTTCACGGCCTCCTGCACCGAGGCCGGCGCCAGCACGAGGAGCCGGAAGTCACCGTGGCCGATGCCCCGCGTCGCCTGGTGATAGTCGGACTGGGCCGGCAGGATCCCGCCGAGGCCGGGGCCACCGCGCACGATGTTCACCAGCACGACGGGCAACTCGCAGGCCGCGATGTAGGAGATGCCTTCGCTCATCAGGCTGATGCCCGGCGAGGAGGACGTGGTGAGCACCCGCTTCCCGACTCCCGCCCCGCCGTAGAGCATGTTGATCGCCGCCACCTCGCTCTCGGCCTGCACGTAGGTCCCGCCCACCTCGGGGAAGCGCCGCGAAAGGTACTCCGGCACTTCCGACTGGGGGGTGATCGGGTAGCCGAAGAAGTTCCGGCAGCCGGCCCGGATGGCCGCCTCCCCGATCGCCTCGTTGCCCTTCATGAGCACTTTCGCCATGGGTCACCCGCCTAGTAGGGGAAGAACTGGTACATCGTGCCGTGGACGAAGACCTCGATCGCCACGTCGGGACAGGTGATCGCGCAGAGCCGGCAGCCGATGCAGCGCGGCTGGAACTCCGGCCGGGCGAAGGGGTAGCCCTTCTCGTTGAACTCCTTCGACATCGTGAGCACCTGCTGCGGGCAGGCCACGATGCAGCGTTCGCAGCCCTTGCAGCGCTTGCGGTCGACCACGACCTTCGGCATCACGCACCTCTCCGGAACCAGCCCGAACCAGCCGTCGCTCCCCGGGTGAGCCACGGCGGCAGCATCTTCCGCTCGATCACGAGGAACGGCCCCCGCTCCCCCTCGGCGGCCAGCTCTTCTGCCCGTCCTCGGTCCGCAACCGCACACTCGAAGCGGATCCCTTCCGAGGCGGCGAAACTCCGGGCGAGGGTGATCCCCGCGCGGACCGTCCCCGCATCCGTCTCCTCCATCAGGTGGGTATTCGAGATCACGCCGGTCACACGCAGGCGGGAGGAGGACTCGATCGCCTCCTTCATCCTGGCGCAGCCCGGGACGTCGGCCGTGAACGGCCGGTTCGCGTTCACCACCATCAGGAGATCGTGTTCCCGCGCGACGATCGTATCGGCCAGCGCCGACAGCACCCGCGCGCCGGCGTCGTCGCCGCCCACGTCGAGGATGGCGAGCCGCTCCGGATCCCCGACCGCCCCCCGGACTTCCGGGAGCAGGATCGGCAGGTCGGCGGCGCGGTATTCCCCCTTCGGGTAGACGACGCGGATCCCGAGCGCCTCCATCTCCTCCTGCGCCTCGCGGCACCGGAAGTAGGGGTTCACGAGATCGAGGTCGGCAATGCAAACGGATTGCGATCGGGCCAGGTCCAGCGCCAGATTGACCGCGACCTCCGTCTTGCCGCTGCCGAAGTTTCCGACGATGATGAGGAGCCGGTTTCGGGGTCGATACCGGAGAGCTTCGTCCATTTCGATCTCGGGTTGCGGGCGGGCAAAGAGGATCTTACCCTCCCGCCGTGCGTTTTCCGTCGATGCAAACGACCGCCAGCAGCCTGTCGGGGAAAGGGGTTGCACCGCAGAGATCGTCCTTGGCCCCGACAGGCTGCTGATTTTACGGATTTCGCGGGCTTCCTGGCCCGGTGTCTACTTCTCAGATGGTATGAAGAAGACCTTCCGACCCTGGGACGTGAGCCAGGGAAACCTCTTTCCGCCGGCTCCAAAGGACCTGGTGCCGCCGGATCATCTCTCGCAGTTCGTCCGCGACCTGGTGTGTGACGAGCTGGATCTGTCGGGCATCTACGCCCATTGCGACGAGTTCCGGGGGCCACCCCGTCAGGATGACCGCGCTGCTGCTGTACGGCCACTGTCGCGGGGTCTTCTCTTCCCGGAAGCTCGAGCCGGCTTGCGAGGAGCGGGTGGACTTCATGGCGCTGACCGGGATGGCGAAGCCCGATCATGGCACGATCTGCCAGTTCCGCACGGACCATCGCAGGGCCCTCTCGGAGTTGTTCGTGCAGGTTCTCGCTCTGTGCCGGGAAGCGGGGATGGTGAAGCTCGGCCACGTAGCCCTCGACGGGTGATGGTCGAGGCGAACGCCTCGCGGCACTCGGCGATGAGCCACAAGCGGATGGTCGAGGCGGAGCCCGAGCTC
>JALOQY010000466.1 GCA_025459285.1 Planctomycetota bacterium
CCCGCCGTTGACGACGCCCTCGGTCTTCGTCCCGCCGCCCATGGCCTTGAGGTTCCGGCGGCCCGGGCGGCCCCCGAACTCCCCTCCGGCGCCGGGATCCTGGGCCCGGACCGGCGGCGGCAGGGCGAGGGCGGCAAGACACAGGGCGGCAAGGACGACGCGGATCCGGCGCATGGCAGGGCCCTCCATGGTTGCCTCCCCTCCGAACGGACGGGAGGCCGCGCGGTTCACCAGTTTCACGGGTACCCGCCCCGAGTGGCGGGCGGCCACGGAGCGGCACGCGGGCGTTACACTCCCCGCGGACGGCGCGGCCCGGGCGGTAACGCACCGTTACCCCGCGGGCCTCCGGCAGACAGTCCGCGAGCGGAATCCGGCTCGAACGCCAGCGCGAAGGCCGCCTGGATGAAGTACTTCGGCCACCCCGGCAAGCAGGTCCCCCGCCCGCTCGTGGTCGCGGCGATCCGTTCGGCGGTCAAGGCCCTGACCGGTACCGAGGTGGAGGACCCCGATGATCTCGCTGCCCTCCTGCGCTCCCGCGAAGGCCGCCGCCCGTCGAGGAACGGCGGTCGTTGATCTTTTCCCGATTCCGCGGATCCAGATCATTTCCGCGGGCGCGAAGAGCGATCGTCCAGTACATCCTCTGGTTGTGACCTCCCCCCATCCAAATCGAAATCGAAATCGGGATCGGGATCGGGATCGAAATCGTCCCCGGCCCCTCCGTACCTGGCGGGCCTGGCTCTCGGCTTCGTCCAGGGTCTTGCCAACGACCAGAACATCCTGAATGTCAGCGCACACCAAGGCCCATGTCGTTTCGACTCCGATCCCGATTTCGATTTCGATTGTCCTGACAAGGAGCTGCACGGCCGGCTCTCGTGGACCCGTCGCTGGTCCGAGGGCGGCCCGCAAACCGAGGTCTTCCTCGCCATCGAGAACCTGACGGACACCGAGTACGAGATGAAGCCCGGCTACCCGATGTCCGGCATCAACTTCATGGTCGGCCTCATCGTGGAGTTCTGAACCACCTGGCTGGCCAAGCCACGGGCGCGTATAATCGGAAACACGATGGCCGGACTCCGGAACAGGATCCGTATCGCGTCGACATTCATCGGCGCAACCCTGGCCGCGCTCACCCTGGTCTTCCTCCCGGCCTTCCACACCTGCGACCCGTTCCACGGGTGCGGCCCCGGCACGGACGCACACGCCTCCGCCCATGTCGGCGCCACCCACGACCACGACGGCCACGTGGACGGGCCGGACACGTGTCCGGCCTGCCAGATCCACTCCGGAACCGCCCGAGCGCCGCTAACGGTCCGGATGGCGACCCGGCTGGACGTCCTCTCCGACCGTCCGCCCATCGCCGACGCGCGCCCCCTCGCCTCGGACGTCCTCGTCCCGCCGGCGCGCGCCCCTCCCGCCTGATCGTCGTCCCTCGAGAGTCACGGACACGATCGACACCCTTTGACGGGAGGATCACATGCATGGAAACCTCCGGACGGGCGCGCCGCCCGTCCTGCTCATGCTGCTGTGCGCGTTCACCCCGGCCTTCGCGAAGGATCCCGCGGCGGAGGATGCGCGGTTCGAGGAGTTGCGGAAGGAGATGGAGGACATGCGGCTCCGCCACGAGCGGGAGATGGCGGAGCTGCGGGAGGAGGTGGAGCGATTGAAGGCCGCCGGCGCGGCGCTGGCCGGGGACGCCGACGGGGAGATCGAGCGACTCCTCCGCCTCGCGGAGGGCGAGACGCCCGAGGCGACGCTGGGCACCATCGCGCCGACCGAGGAGGCCCCGTTCATCGACCGGGGCCTCGGCCTCCAGGCGCTGAACCCCGAGATCAGCATCGCCGGCGACCTGCTCACGAAGTACATCCACCGCGAGGACGAGAAGGCGGAATCCGACTTCTCGGTCCGCGTCTTCGACGTCCACGTGGAGAGTTACCTCGACCCCTACACGAAGATGAAGGTGGCCGTCGGGCTCTTCCCCGACGACGCCTCGCTCGGCGAGGGCTACGTGACACGCTTCGGGGTGCTGCCGGACCTGAACATCACCGCCGGCAAGTTCCGCCAGGACTTCGGCGTTGTGAACCGCTGGCACAAGCATGCCCTCGACCAGGTGGACTTCCCGCTGCCGCTGACGCAGATCTTCGGCCCCGGCGGGCTGAACCAGACGGGCTTCTCCTTCGAGTATCGGCTGCCGACACTTGCGGGCGGCACGCAGGAAGCGATCCTCCAGCTCACCGAGGGGGAGAACCCCCGGCTCTTCGGACAGAACTCCCGCGACCTGCCTTCCGCGCTGCTCCGGTTGAAGCACTACCGCGACCTCGACAAGGACACGTACCTGGAGCTCGCCGGCACGGCCCTCTACGGCTTCAACGACGAGTGGTCGGTGAACGACGCGAAGGAAGATGACCGGCGCGCCACCATGGCCCTCGGGGCGGACATCTCGCTCCGCTGGGAGCCCACGGACCGGATGCGCTACGCGAACCTCGAGTGGCGCACGGAGTTCTACTTCGCGCGAAAGAGCCTCCTCGCCCCGGACGGGTCGGGGGGCGACACGGTGAAGGCGCTCGGCGTCTACACGAGCCTCCAGCGCCAGCTCTCCCGCACGGTGGAGATCGGCATCCGCCTCGACTACTACCGCCCGGACCACAAGGACTACGCGGACCTCGGGATCGAACCTCTCGCGTTCACCGGGCGCAATCCCCGCCGGTACCAGGTGAGCCCCTACCTCACGTGGTGGCAGAGCCCGTTCGTGAAGGTCCGGCTGGAGGTCGACTGGATCGACGGTCACCACACCGGCCCCTCGGAACTGGTCCTCGTCCTCCAGATCGTCTTCGCGGCCGGGCCGCACAAGCACGAGCGGTACTGAAAGGAGATCCCCATGCGACAGATCACCGTCATCCTCGCGATCGCAGCGCTCTCGCTTTCGGCCCATTCCCGGACCGAAGCCGGCCCCGGCGGCAAGCTCCGCGTCGTCACCACCCTGCCCGATTACGCCTTCCTCGCCGGGCGGATCGGCG
>JALOQY010000467.1 GCA_025459285.1 Planctomycetota bacterium
CACGGGTGGGGCTCGACGCCCTCGCCTCCTGGATGACCCTCGTACTGCTCGTGGCCATCGGGAGGATCCACCGGGATGTACCCGCCGTCGCCCGGGCCGTGCCGTTTCCAGCCCCCGCCCCGGCGCTCACCGAACGCGCGGCTCCGCCGCGCCCGCCCACCGAGATCGAGCGGATCCTCGCCGAGAGGATGCGGCGGGAGGCCGGAGATCCCCCGTCGCGGACCTGACCGGCCCGGCGAAAGAGCCGCGCTGTGGTAGACTCCTCCCTGTCAGGAACGACTATCAGATCGACCCGGAAAGGAATGACCATGAGGATCCCGTGCCTTCTCCTCGTCGCGGCGGGGATCGCCCTTGCCGCTCCCGGGGTCCCCGGCGGGGCCGCCGGGCTCGATGGTGCGCTGGTCGCCCGGCTCGCGGCCTCCCCCCCGGCCACCGAGGCCTCCTGGCTCGCGAAGGCCCGGAAGTCGCTCCAGAAGTACGCGGGCACCGAAGGTCGTCCTGACCTTCGACGGGTGGTTTCGGCCCTCGTCGCGACCGGGCGGTCCGGCACTGCCGACGGTCCGGTCCTCGCCGCCGCCGACACCCTCGTGACCGCCCTCTCGGACCTCGCCGGCACGCGGAAGGCGGAAGCGGAGGGGATCCTCGCGGGCCTGAAGCTCGCGCGGGACGCCGAAAGCGTCAAGAAGGCCCTGAACCGCGCCGACGCGCTGCTCGCCGCGGCGGGTTTCGCCTCGGACCGCGGCGCCCGCGCGGCTCTCCTCGCGAAGGCCATCGCGGCCTTCGAGAAGGCGAAGGGCCTCGCCACGAAGCTGCTCCTCCGGGAGATCCGGAAGGGCCTCGCGGACCCCGCGCCCGGCGACGGCGTCACCGGGACCCTCGCGATGCTCGTGGGCACCACTCCATGGACCGCGGACGAGATCGGCGCAGCCTTCGACCCGGGAACCGGCACCCTCGGCATCCGGAGCACGCAGCACGGCAATCCCGACCTGACGCTGGAGATCGTGATCACCGGCGTCACCGGCCCCGGCACCTACGCCCTTCCCCCCTCCTTCCTGGTGTACTTCGTGACGGTGAACAGCCTGCCGATCGACCTGTTCCTCACGCAGACCGGCTCGGTGACCGTCAACTCCATCGACGGGGCCGCCGGCACGGCCTCCGGCAGCTTCAGCTTCACCGCCCTGAGCCCCTACACCGGCGCGATGACCGTGCCGAGCGGCCAGTTCAGCCTCTCCGGCATCGACTGAGAGGCTTAATCGGATCTATTTGTCCGTATTTCTTGCCCGCCCCGCTTCGTTTCGGGATACTCCGCGGCCCGATTGGAGCCCCGCACCCGAAAGGACGCCCGGATGAAGACCCTTGCCTCGCTCGTCCTGCTGGCCCTGCTCGCCGTCCCGGCCTTCGCCATCCCACCCACCTTCCCCGACGGGATGGACCGGTTCGAGACCGCGATCAACGATCGCGTGGCGGAGATCGACGGCCTCGGCAGCCCGTCCGCCACGGAGTTGAAGGAGCGGGGCGCCCTCGCGAAGGTCGCCGCCGCCCTCGGCAACTACGCCGGAGGGACCGGGAAGTCCGAGCTCGGCCTCGCGGCGAAGAGTCTTTCGTCCGCCTACAAGACCTCGATGGCCGCCGGCACGGTGGCAAGCGGCGCGACGGACCTCCTCGGCGGCATCTACTCGCTGATCACGGCCGCCCGGAACGGTGCCGTGACCGAACGGGACAAGCTCTCGGACCAGAAGAACATCGACAAGATCGATGCGGCCATCGCGAAGGCCGACGCCGTCATCGACGCGGCCCAGAGCGAGACGGACTGGGGGAAGATCGCCAAGGCCTACGCCAAGGCCATCGCCGCCTTCGACAAGGCGAAGGCCTCCGCCGCGAAGCTCGTCGCGAAGGAGGCCGCCGCGGCGGCGAAGAACCCGACGGTGACATGCCAGTGGCCGGGCGTGAACTTCGTGGGCGACAAGAACACCAGCACCGCCGCCTGGAACCCGGGCACCGGGGGCTTCGGTCTCACCTCGCAGATGAGCGGCGCCACCCGATACGTGCTGACGATCGGCGTGGCCGGCGTCTTCGCTCCGGGTACCTTCGCGATTGCCGGGGGATCCGGCGGCGTCGCGGCGATCCAGGGGCTCACTCCCGTGAACAACTGGCTGATCACCGGTGGCAGCATCACGATCAACTCCATCAGCGCTTCGGGCGCTTCCGGGACGTTCACCTTCAACGCCCTGAGCGGCTTAACCGGCGCCATCAGCGTCACGGCCGGCGTCTTCAGCGTGCCCGTGGCGCAGTAACCGATCCGGTCATCCTCCGGGCCCGCGGAGATCCGCGGGCCCGTTTCCTTTCGCTCCTGCCGGCCGGGCGTATTCACTCTTCCCCATGAGCAAGACCCGCGTGCACCACCGGATCCGGTTTCCCGACCGGGCCGCCCATCTCGTGGACGTGGAACTGACCGTGGAGGAGGCGGAGGAGGGCGGCACCTTCCTCGACTTCCCGGTGTGGACCCCCGGCTCCTACCTCGTCCGGGAGTATGCCCGGCACGTCACCGGCCTCTCCGCCACGCGCCTCCGGGGCGAGCCGGTCCCGGTCGAGAAGGTCGACAAGCGCACCTTCCGGATCGACGCGAAGCCGGGGAAGAAGGTGGTCGTCCGCTGGCGCGTCTACGCGAACGAACTCACCGTCCGCACGAGCCACGTGGACTCGGATCACGCGTTCCTCGTGCCGGCGGCGACCTTCCCCTGTGTGCGGGGGCGCGAGAGCGAGCCGGTGGAGATCACGGTGGAGCGACCGGAGGGCTGGAACACCTTCACGGCGCTCCCGCTCACCGGCGAGGACACGTTCCGGGCCGACGACTACGACCACCTCGTCGACTCGCCGATCGAGGTCGGCCCGCACCGCGCGGTCACCTTCGAGGTCTCCGGAGTCCCCCACCGGATCGCCCTCGCCGGGGACGGGAACTTCGAGCTCGATCAGCTCCTCGAGGACACCCATGCGATCTGCCGGACGGCG
>JALOQY010000468.1 GCA_025459285.1 Planctomycetota bacterium
GAGGTCCTGCTCGCCCTCGTCGCCGGCGGCCACGTCCTCCTCGAGGGCGTGCCCGGGATCGGCAAGACGCTCCTCGTCCGGACGCTCGCACGGTCCCTCCGACTCACCTTCCGGCGGATCCAGTTCACGCCGGACCTCATGCCGGCCGACGTCCTCGGCACCCACATACTGGAGGAACTGCCGGACGGCCGGCGCGGTTTCCGATTCGAACCGGGTCCGATCTTCGGCCACCTGGTCCTCGCCGACGAGGTGAACCGGGCGACGCCGAAGACGCAGTCCGCATTGCTCGAGGCCATGGAGGAGCGCTCGGTCACCGTCTCCGGGGAGACGCACCCGCTCACCGAGCCGTTCATGGTGCTCGCCACCCAGAATCCCATCGAGATGGAGGGCACGTACCCGCTGCCGGAGGCCCAGCTCGACCGGTTCCTCTTCAAGATCTGCCTCGGCATCGAGGGGGTGGACCAGATCGTCGGGGTCATCGACCGCACCACCGGGACCGGGGAGACGGAGATCACGCCGGTGGGCGGCGCGGAAGACGTGCTCCGCCTGCGCCGCATCGCCCGGGAAGTGGTCCTCGCCGACCATCTGAAGGAGTTCGTCGCCCGGCTGGTCATGGCCACCCACCCCGACCACCCCGAGGCCCCGGAGCGGGTGAAGCGCTTCGTGAAGTGGGGGGCCAGCCCCCGGGGCGCCCAGGCGGTCATCCTCGCGGCAAAGGTCCTCGCGCTGACGCGCGGCCACCCGCACGTCGGCGAGGAGGATCTCCGGGACGTGGCGTTCCCCGCGCTCCGCCACCGGCTGATCCTCTCCTTCGAGGGCGAGGCGGAGGGGATCGGTGGCGACGATGTCCTGGAACAGGTACTGGAGCGCGTGCGGGCCTGAGATTTGGCTTGGCACGGATGGGCCCCCGGCGGTATCCGTGTTCGGGGCTGAGACACCCCGCAGTCACCCATTTCCACTTCCCCACAGGGAGCACTTCACGTCCATGGTCACAACCACGGTCTGTCCGTTCGGTCCCGAACTGCAGGAGTTCTGGGAGATGCGGCACGACCTGTTCTCGCGCTTCGACGAGGGGATCCGGATCGACGCCGCCGGACTGTTCGGGGTGAAGCCGGAGGAACTCGCCCTGCGCACCGCCGCCCGGGTTCGGGGCCGGACGGTGCTCGACGCGCTGTGCGGGGTGGGCGGCACCGTGATCGCGTTCGCCCGGACGGGGAAACTCGTGACGACCTGCGACATCGACCCGGACCGTCTCGCCATGGCCCGGGAGAATGCCCGGATCTACGGCGTGGAGAACCGGATCACCTTCCTCGTCGACGACATCCGCGAGGTCATGGGCCGAGTCGAGGCCGACGCGGTCTACCTCGACCCGCCGTGGGGCGGCAAGTCGGCGGCGGAGCGTGACCGCTTCGGGCTCGACGACTACCGCCTCGACGGGCGCGACCTCCTCCGCCGGGCCTTCGCGATCACCCCGCAGGTGATCCTCAGCATGCCGCCGAACTTCGTCCTCTCCGACCTGGTTCCGTTCGGCCGGGACTTCTCGGTGGAGCAGGCGATCCGGAACGGCGATCTGCTCTACCTGAACGCGCACTTCGCCTGATCCACGGCGCGGGCACGCCCGCGGCCCCGGGTGACGGGCGCGCCCTCGCTGTCCATGATGCGGGGGAGGCAGATCCTCATACGCGTCGGCCGCGCTGCGCGCGTCCTCCCCCTCCTCGCCGCCTGCGGCGGCGGGCGCCTCCGGCGCCTGGCCCCGCGGCTGGAAAGATCTTTGAACTCTCCAAAGATGTTGGCTCCACAGTGGCACAGACGGACGGGGGGCAGGCGGCCCCCCGCGCCCGACCGGGGCGCCGGTCACTCCGGGCCGCTCGCCCGGCAGCCTGTCGGGGAGAAGGGTCGCACCGCGAAGATCGTCCTTGGCCCCGACAGGCTGCTGGCGCAATGCCATCATTGTGCTATGCTGTAATGCATGATCCGCACACAGATCCTGCTCGATCCTGGGACCCATGACGCGCTGCGCCGCCTGGCCTTCGGGAGGCGCAAGTCGGTATCGGCCATCGTTCGGGAGATTCTCGCCGAGGCCCTCTCACCGGCCGGGAAGGGCGGCGCGCGGTACGATTTCGGTTTCGTCGGGATGATCGGGGACGACCCGGAGGCCGTCGCCGAGAACCACGACGACTACCTGGGCGAGGGAGACCGCTGGTGATCCTCCTCGACACTTCGGCGATCTACGCCCTGGCGAGCCGGGAGGACCCGCGCCATCGGGAGGCGCTCCGCATCCTCGAGAGGGTCCGTCGAGAGGGGCTCGACCTCATCCTCCATACCTTCGTGCTCGCGGAGGCCTTCGCCCTCCTCCACCGGCGACGGGGCCTGCCGGTGGCACTTCGCATGGCGGCGGACATACGCGGCATCGAGATCGTCGCCGTGGACCGCCCGCTTGCCGATCGGGCGGTCGAGTGGCTGGGTGCGAACCGCCGGACTCGTGTGAGCCTCGTGGACGCCGTGTCGTTCATCGTGATGCGCGACCGGCGCATCCGCAGGGTGTTCGCCTTCGACCCCGACTTCGAGAACGAGGGTTTCGAGGCTCTGAGTCCGGGATGACCCGGCCACCCCGGGTCATCCCGCGAAGACCTCCGTGAGCCAGCGGGCGATGCCGTCATCCTCGGGACCGAAGGGCAGGACGAGGTCGGCGGCGGCGATCACCGCGGGGTCGGAATCGGGCATCGCGACGGCGAGACCCGCGGCGTCGAGCATCTCCAGGTCGTTCGTCCAGTCCCCGACCGCCGCCGTCTCGGCGAGCGGAACGCCGAGGCTCTCCGCAACCCGGATCAGCGCGGACCCCTTCGTCTCCCGGGAGCGCAGGAGCAGCATGCCCAGCTCCGGCACGAAGAAGTCGGCGGCGATCATGGCGACGCCGTCCCCCCGGTAGGGCGCAAGGTGGAGGAGCCCCGCCCTCACGGCCTCCGGCGGTCCCAGGAGCCCGCAGAACCACGGGTCCCCTTCGAC
>JALOQY010000150.1 GCA_025459285.1 Planctomycetota bacterium
TTCGCCTCGCGGGAGGCGGGGGTCATCGAAGGCAAATGCTACGACCGGGCGGTCTCCGGTCGCGTCCAGGCCTTCCAGGTCCGCGTCCACGACCCGGCCCGGACCGAGGCCATCCGCATGCGCCTGATCACGCATCTCAATGAACGGAAGCTCCTCAGGGTCGCGGGGGCCGAGAGCGAGTGACCGGATCAGAGGGGCCGGGCGAACCAGACGGCGCGCGAGGTCAGTTCCTCCGCGAATCGCCCGCCCCGCGAGAGGAGCGCCGCGAACTCGTCCCGGGTGTAGACGAGAAGGTCGCAGGGGACGGGCAGCGTCGAGCAATCGAAGAGGAGGCCCCGCCGCTCGAAGGTCTCGCCGGAGGCATCGAGGACGACGACCAGGTCGAGGTCGCTGCCCACGCCCTCCCGCCCGGTGGCGTAGCTGCCGAAGTAACCGGCTCGCTGTACCTCGGGCCGCACGGCGAGCAGATCGAGCGCCCACCGCCGCGCCGCCTCCCGGACCGCGCCGCCGTCAGGCCAGCGCAGCACGGACGAACGCAAGGACCGCACCGGCATGGACGATGGCCTCCGCGCTGTGCAAGGGCCCGTAGTGGTCACCCGGCGCACCCTCCGGATGTCCGTTCGGGTACCGGGTGGGAATGTATCGGGAGCCTGCGGCTCCCTCCCCCTCCTCGCCGCCTGCGGCGGCGGGCGCCTCCGGCGCCCGCTCCCGCAAAGTGTGCGAGCGGCGCGAGGACTTCGAGGGTATGTAGTGCAGTATGCGCACGCCGCCGCCCCGGGGCAAGGGCCGCGCACGCCGCTCACGTCGCGGGGCGGATCGCGGCGAGGATCCGTTTCACCTGGCCCAGGTGCATCTTCCCGTGCTCGGCGAAGAAGAGAACGCTCTCCGCGAGCACCCGGTACTTCGCCCGGTGCCGGCGCGCCTCGGTCCGGAGGGAAAGCAGGATCTGGTGGCTCTCCTCCACGTCCTTCTTCCAGCGGGCAAGGAGCTCCGGGACGGAGGGCGTCGTGGCGATCGCCGCGGCCAGCCGTTCCGGCGCGACCGTGGGATTCTGCTTCGTGCGCGGGACTTCCCCGAGGATGTCCAGCACCATCCACTGGTGGTTGTCGCGCTCCGCCACCGACAGGTGCGCGAGGACCTCGCGGACGCACCACTTGCCGGCGGCTTCGGGCCGGGAAGCCTCCTCCTCGGTGACCGTGGCGAGGATCTTCTCCATCTCCTCCCACACCGGGGCATGCGCTTCCCGGGCCCGCTCCACCACGACCCGCGGATCCTCGGGCACCTCCATGAGCGGCCGGCCGCCGAGGTCGAAGACCGTCTTTCGGGTCTTCCCGTCGCGGAGGTACCGGACGGCCACCCGGTCCCCGGCCTTGTGACTTCCGAGGACCCGCGCGAGGTCCGAACCGTCGCGCAACTCCTTCCCCTCCACGGACAGGAGGACGTCGTCCGGGCGGAGCCCGCCGCGGTCGGCACCGGAGAGGGGCACGGTGCCGGTGATCCGGACGCGCCCGGGACGGGAGCGGAGCTTCGCCGCCGCCTCGGCATCGAGGGGCTCGAACATGATTCCGAGGATCGGCCGCCGCGCGGTCCGCAGGTCCACGCCGTCCTCGAGGTGGGACTTCAGGTTCTCCAGGGCCGGGGGCCACCCCTTGCGCGCCTCCGCGGCGGCCTTCTTCCCCGCCGCCGTCGCCGCGAAGCCGGCGTGGCGGAGGGTGACCTTCGTGGTCTCGCCGGCCGGCGCGAGGCGCACCTCGACCTTCGTCCCTTCCGGGCTCCATCGGTCGACCCACGTGAAGGCCACCTTCTTTCCGGGGTCGAGGGTCCGGAAGACGCCGCACGCCTCGTGGCCACCGTCCCACCCGGCGCGCCACTTCCCCTTCGGCGCGCCGGGCAGGTCGGCCTCCCGGCAGAGCCAGCGGCCCCAGTCCCACGCCTGCGTCAGGGCCCCGTAGACGGCCTCGGGCGCGACCCCGATCACCTGCTCGACGACGACGGCGGCCGGTGGTGCGGACTTCTCCGGTGACTTCGCTTTCGGTTTGCGATCCATGTGTTCGCCCTCCCGCGCCCATCCTATCCGATGCGCCGGAGCCCGGAGCGAGCTTCGCGGTGGGCGGGGATGTTGACGGGGACCTCGACTCCCCGGAGTGGATCGCCCTTCCCCACTCGGAGGACCTCGGTCTCCGCCGGGAGACGGCTCTCCGGGTCTGGTGCGGGAGAGTGGGCATCGACCTGGTCGAGGATCCCCCGCCAGCCGATTCCCGCGGGTAGACGGATTTTTGCCCGAACCGGAATCGCCGGTGATCGTTCAGAATCAGGTTCGGGCCTCCGCTCTGAACGCTGCGACGGCAGCCATGCTGGTCGCCGGAGAGCAGGCGGGAGCGGTTCGGCAACCCGGCATCGAAAGGAGGCGCGCCATGGTCCGCGTCCTGCTGAGCTTCCTCCTCGTCGCCCTCGCGGTCCTTCCCCTCCCCGCCCGCGGCGGGCCGGACGTGGAGGCCGAACGGGCCACCATCCAGGCGGCGCTCGACGCCCTCGCCGTCTCGGCGGACCGCCTCGCC
Source organism: Planctomycetota bacterium (assembly GCA_025459285.1). Classification (GTDB taxonomy): domain Bacteria; phylum Planctomycetota; class JAJSAM01; order JAJSAM01; family JAJSAM01; genus Prado167. Next base: position 2,559 of record JALOQY010000150.1, read on the forward strand.
GCGCTGGCCGACCTCTACCTCCGCGAGCGGCGCATCGATGACGCGCGCGAGGCGGTGGAGGCCGTGGCCGAGATCGCCCGCCGGGAGCACGAGCTCTCGGACCGCCTGCGCGCCCTGCCTCCGCCGCCGGAGGTGGCCGAGCCGACCCCGGTTCCTCCCGCGCCCCCCGCCGCGGGCGTCGCGGAGTGCATCGACCTCGGACTCACGTGGCTGGCCGCGCACCAGGAGTCCGACGGCGCCTGGGACTGCGACGGGTTCATGAAACACGACAAGGTCACGCCGGCCTGTGACGGGGCGGGGAACGCGCTCTACGACCCCGGCGTCACCGGTCTCTCGCTCCTCGCGTTCCTCGGCTCCGGCGACACCCACCGGCACGGCACGTACCGGGAAACGGTCCGGAAGGGTTTCACCTACCTGAAGCAGATCCAGGACGCGGAAGGCTGCTTCGGCTCGCGCACCTCGACGCACTTCACCTACAACCATGCCATCGGCGCGCTGGCCATGGCCGAGGCTTACGCCCTGACGGCCTCCCCGCTGTTCAAGAACAGCGCGCAGAGCGCGGTCGACTTCATCCTGATGTGCCAGAACCCCTACCTCGCCTGGCGGTACGGCATCCGGCCACAGGACAACGACACGTCGGTCTCGGGCTGGATGATCATGGCGCTGAAGTCGGCGAAGGTTGCCGGCCTGCGCGTGGACGACGCGGGCTTCGAAGGCATGAAGGCGTGGCTCGAGAAGGTGACGGAGCCGGAGTACGGCCGCGTCGGCTACACCGCCCGGGGGACGGGTCCGGCCCGGCCGCAGGACCTCATGGACAAGTACCCGGCGGACCTTTCGGAGGCGCTCACCGCGGTCGGGATCCTCTGCCGGATGCTGATGGGCGAGGCCCCCGGGAGGAGCGAACCGGTGCGGAAGGGCCTCGACCTGCTCGCGAAGTGCCTCCCGAGCTGGAACGAACCCCGCGGATCCATCGACATGTACTACTGGTACTTCGGGACGCTCGCAACGCGCCTGGCAGGCGAGGAGGACTGGCGCGGCTTCAGTGAGGCGCTCACGCCGATCTTCGCCCGCCAGCGGACGGAGCCGGCTTCCTTCCGCGGCTCCTTCGATCCCCTCGACCCCTGGGGCCAGGAAGGGGGCCGCGTCTACTCCACGGCGATGATGACCCTCTGCGCCGAGGTCGTCCACCGCTAGCAGCCCGTCGGGCTGCTAGTTGGGGACGCTGTAAACCTGTAAACTTTTCGGGTTGGCCGGGCCCGGCCACGAACAGGTGGCAGCCCGATCGGTGCTCGACACGCTGGCAGGGGCCCGCAACCACGAAGAAGTTCACATGTCCACAACGTCCCCCCTTCCGAGGGAACCATGCTCTTCGAACTCGACCGGTACATGATCCGGCGCAAGGTCTTCAAGATCCTCGGCGCCAGCTTCCACGTCTACGATCCCGACGGCCGCGTCGTCGGGTTCTCCAGCCAGAAGGCCTTCAAACTCCGGGAGGACATCCGGGTCTTCGCCGACGAGAAGAAGGCCGAGGAACTCCTCTCGATCAAGGCCCGCCAGATCATCGACTTCTCGGCCGCCTACGACGTGGTGGACGCCCGGGAAGGCCGCAAGATCGGCGCGCTCCGCCGCAAGGGCTGGAGTTCGCTCCTCCGCGACTCCTGGGAACTCCTCGACGAAGCCGACCGCCCCGTGGCGCGCCTGCGCGAGGACAGCGCCATGAAGGCGTTCCTGCGCCGGTTCCTCAGCAACCTGATCCCCCAGGGCTTCCACGTCGAGACGGCGGACGGGCGGCGCCTCGCGACGATGCGCACCCGGTTCAACCCCTTCGTCTACAAGCTCGAGGTGGAGGTCCCGGCGGACTGCCCGCTCGACCGCCGGCACGTGCTCGGCGCGGCGGTGCTCCTCGCGGCCATCGAGGGCCGGCAGCGCAACTGATGATCGAGGTCCACTGCCACTGCGGCCACTTCTTCTCCGCGCCGGATTCGCTGGCCGGTGGGATCGCCAACTGCCCGTCCTGCGGCAAGGCCGTCGAGGTGCCGGGACTGCGCGACCCATTCTGGCGGGTGCTCGTGGCGGGGGCGGTCGTCCTGTGGGTCGGGGTCACCGCGGCGGTGGGCGTAGCCGCCGGGCCCGCCGCCGCGGTCCTGACGGGGCTCATCCTCGCCGGAGTCCTCTGGCTCATCTCCCGGGCGCTCTGAGAGCGCGAGTATCGCCTCCCCCGGCGGCCGGTCCTCAACGTGAGCGTTCAAGCTTCCGGCTGGCAGCCCGTCGCCGAGGGGCTGCCGCGCGCATGGGCACCTGCGTCGACGGGCTGCTGGCGCAGCCAGACCGTCGCGTCGAGCGGGGAAGGCAGATCCGGATCACGCCTCGGGCGGCACCTTGCGGATCCAGCCCCGGCGATCCTCTTCCTCGCCGAGCTGGATGCCAGTCAGCTTCCGGTAGAGCTTCCGGCAGTACTCGCCGGGCTCGTCGCTCTTCGCGTAGACGACCTTGCGGTCGCGCCAGGTGATCGAGGCCACCGGGGTGATGACGGCGGCCGTTCCGCAGCAACCGGCGTCCACGAAGTGGAAGATCTCCTCGATCGCCACCGGGCGGCGCTCGGGGCGCATCCCGAGCTCCTCGGCAATGGCCACGAGCGACATGTTCGTGATGGACGGCAGGATCGACGGACTCTGCGGCGTCACGTAGCGGCCGTCGGGCGTGATCCCGAAGAAGTTCGCCGGGCCGGACTCGTCGATGTAGTGCTTGTGCAAGGCGTCGACGTAGAGGACCTCGGCGAAGCCGGCCTGCTTGGCCCGGAGCGAGGCCCGCAGTCCTGCCGCGTAGTTGCCGCCGACCTTCACGTCGCCGAGGCCGTGGGGCGCGGCGCGGTCGTATTCGTCCTCCACCACCAGGTGCACCGGCTTGAAGCCCGTCTTGAAGTAGGGGCCCACGGGGGTGACGAGGATGAGGAAGGTGTACTCCGTCGCCGGCTTGACGCCCACCTGCGGTCCGGTCCCGATGACGAGGGGGCGGATGTAGAGCGACGCGCCGTGGCCGTAGGGCGGGATGAAGCGCCGGTTGGCGTTCACCACCCGGAAGACGGCCTCGATGAAGAGGTCCTCCGGGACCACGGCCATGAAGGTCTTCTCGCAGGAGCGGCGGAGGCGCTTCGCGTTCTCCTCCACCCGGAAGACCACCACCTCACCGTTCTTCTGTTCGTACGCCTTGAGCCCCTCGAACGCCTCCTGCCCGTAATGCAGGCAGGTCGCGGCGATGTGGATCGGGATCGTCTCGTCCCTGCTGAGGACACCCTCGTCCCACCGGCCGTCGCGCCAGGTGTACCGGATGTTCCAGTCGGTCTTCTGGTATCCGAACGGGAGGTGGGCCCAGTCCAGGTCCGCTCTCTTCACGATGGCCTCCTGTCGTCGGTCGTCCTCACCGCCGGCCATTGTGGCACGTTTCGCCGGGAACCGGGACGAGAGACGGACGGTGGGCTACTCGCCCTCGGACTCCTCGCACCGCCCGCGGATTCCGCCGGAGCGAGCGCCGCAGGCGCCCGCCGCCGCAGGCGGCGAGGAGGGGGAGGCCGCGTCCTGCGCGGCCGACGCGGCGGAGGATCGGCCTCCCCCGCTTGATCGACAGCGCGGGCACGCCCGTCACCTTGGGCTGCGGGCGTGCCCGCGCTGCGTAACGGCCGGCGCCGTTCCCCGCTCTGACCGGTGGAGGAGAGGGACGAAAGGAGGCCGCGGATGTGAACGCGACACGACATCTCCGAAGGGCGGGTCCGCGCCCCGCCGGCGCGAGCGGCACCGGCGGGGCGTGACCGTTACTTGTCGGCCGCTTCGGCCTCGAGCTTCGCGAGCCGGGCCTGCTGCGCGTCGAAGAAGCCCTTCGCGCGGGGATTGTCGCCGAATCGCTCGGTGAGCTTCCCGAGCGCGGTCCGGAACAACTCCGCGTCCTTCACCGCCTCCGCGTGATCGAGCATGAAGATGAAGAACGGCTGGACCGTTTCCTCGTCGGCGGGAACCCGGCCGGCCCGGAACATCTCCGCGAAGACCTTCCCGGCGGCGGCGCGCTGTTCCACCGTGGGGTTGCGCACCGGGGGGATGTGGCTTCGCACTTCCAGCGGGAGCAGGCCCTGGGCCAGCTTCGCCTTCAGTTCGTCGTCGAGCCCCTGGATCTCCTCCGCCCGCGTCTTCGCCTCGTCGTATGTCAGGTTCCCGAGGCCGATCTCCAGGATGAGGAGTTCCACCTTGTCGGCGGCCGTCGGACTCTTCTTCGCCTTGAGATCGGCGAACTTGCCGCCGGCATCGACCGCGGTCCGGAAGCCTTCCACCGAGCGGGAGGGCGGCTTCGCCACCACGTTCCCCTCGGCGTCGAGGATCGCGAGATAGGGGAATCCCCGGCCACCCTTCTCGTTCAGCAGGTCCTGGTAGGTGTCCCCCTCGACATTCGAGGTGATGTGCGCGAAGAGGACCACGTCCTTCGCGAACTCGGCGAACTCGCTTGTGGAGAGCGCCCCGCTCTCCAGAGTGCCGCAGTGCGGTCAGTTGAAGTAGCTGGGCAGGAAGTAGGCGAGGATGAGCTTCTTCTCCGCCTTCGCCGTCTCACGGGCCTTGTCATAGTCCGCGGTCCACGGGTTGGTCTTGAACCAGTCCGCCACGTACTTGGCGTCGCGGCTCTTCTTCAGGTCCTCCTGGCTCGGTGGCGCCCTCTGGGCGAGGGCCGCCGTCGACGCGGCCAGGAGGAGAGCCGCTGTCACGACAGCAACGCTGCTCCTCACGGTGCCTCCTCGGGAAGTTCTTCCCTTTGGTGATCGTACCCTTGGCCCGAAGAGATTCCGTCACGGCGGGCCGCCCGGGGGCCATTCCCTCTCACCTCCCCGGGGAGCGGGGACGGATCCTCCCCGCCCCGAAGGACTCTCGACACGATCCGGCGCTGGCCTTCGGCCGTGGACATGCGGGAATCCTGACCGGTGGCCGAGGGGCCGAAGCACACTGGTCCGCACGCCGGGCTCCCCGGCGCGGGGACCGACGGCGGGCGGGACCGGAGGGACACCCATGGGGACGGTGAAGACCGGACTGACCGTGCTCTGCATCCTGCTCGCCGGCTGCTCCTGGTCGATGGGCATCACCCGTGCCGTCGATGGCTCGGCCGGGGGGCCGGTGATCCGCGCGGCGGTAACCCCGTCCACCCTGGACGGAGAACTGAAGGTGGTCGTCCGCGGGGTCGCCTCCGTGCCGCCCGAAGGCCGCGTCGACCTCCGTGAAGTCGAGGTCGATCGGGTTCATCGGAATCACCCCCGTGGCCCTCGTGATCGGACTGGTGGGAACCCCGTTCGGCGCCGAATTCGGCGACAAGAACCTGCCGGTGATCCTCTCGCCACCGGAACTACCTGGGCACGTCCCCACCGGGAGCGCGGCCGGTGGCCAGGGGGTCGACGACCTCGAAGAAGTCGAATGGGCGGAAGTTCCGGACGTTCCGGGTGAGGAATCGCTCGACGCCGGCTGCCCGCAGGGTGACGGCGAGGACGAGGTCGAAGGTCCTTGCTGCACGGAAGCCGGGGCGGCCGAGTTGCTTCGCGATCTCCGGCCAGAGTGCGATCTCGTACCCGCAGTGCGGGACTCCCGATTCCTCGCGGAAGAACTCGAGCCGCTTCTCCGCTTCCGCCGCGGAGAGGGGACGCGCGAGGACCGCCGGGTTGCGCACGAGACGGTAGTACTCGAGGAGAACCTGGTCGGCGATCACCCACTCACCCGGGGCCGCGATCATCTCCTCGATGACCGGGCGCGCGCGGGTGTGTTCGGCGCAATCGGCGTTCGTCGCGTAGAGGAGGAGGTTCGTGTCAAGACTGTTCATCGTCCGCCCCTTCCGGCACACCCTCCGCCCCGGAGAGGGTCCGATCGAGCCATGCGGAATCCCGCATCCTCGCGGCGGAGATCCGGATCGCGCCGCCGTGGAAGACGGGCACCGTCAACCTCCCATCCCGCACGTCGCCTGCCGGATAGCGGTCGAGCCAGGCCTCCGTCGCCCGCCGGACAATCTCGCTGACCGGGCGGTCCTCGCGCCGGGCCAGGTCCCGCAGGCGGCGCATGCAGGGCTCGGGGAAGAGGATCTGGATCTTTTCCATGGATCCATGCATACCATGGATGCCTTGGTCCGTCAAGCCCATCCAACCGGGCGCCGCTCACAGCGCGGGCGCCGCCCGCAACCCTGTCGCGACGGGCGCGCCCGCGCTGTCTCATCCCTGCGGGGAGGCAGATCCTCCCCGCACCGGCCGCTGCGCGACCTCCCCTCCTCGCCGCCTGCAGCGGCGGCGCCTTCGGCGCTCGCTCTCGCGAAATCCGCGAGCGGCGCGAAGATTTCGAAGGTCAGTAGCACACCGGGAGAAGAGGGGCGGCCTCTTCCAGGCAGGAGTTCGCGGAGATGCCGCGGTACGAGTTACCGGCGAGAAGGAGGGTCGGCCAGCGGGCCGGCATCCGGGCGGCCTCGGCGAGGCGGCGGCCGTGGTCGGGCTCGTACTGGGGGATGCCGCGCGGGAGCCGGAACACCCAGTGGCGCGCGGGGTCGGCGCGAAGGCCCATCGCCTTCTTCAGGTCCGCGCGCGCCGTGTCGAGCAACGCCGCCTCGTCGAAGGCGAGTCCCACGACCGCGATCAGGGTCTCGGCGCTCGCCGCGGTCCGCCCGGTGCCGGTGGACGCCTGGATGGAGTCCACGGAGGGCCTCCCCGACCGGCCGGCCTGAAGAACGGTCACAGGTCAAGCGCGAACCGGACGGCGCGCCGGACTTCCGCAAGACGGGAGGGAGAGAGCGTCGCGATGAGCGAGCCCACCTGGCCCCGGGCCACGGTCTGGAGGTGATCGCAGTTGACGGCGCATCTGCGGGGCATTCCGTCGGCCTCGGTCAGGAGGACCTCGCTCGGGATGTCACGCACCGTCGAGGTGACCGGAGCGACCGTGACCTCACCGAGGTAGTCGAGGATCGAGTCCCGGGTCAGGAGCACGACGGGGCGGCGCTTGTCCGGTCGCGGGAAACGGAACCACCGCACCTCGCCCCGCCTCATGGATCACCCCACTCCTGAACGGCCTCCCAGCCACCGAACTCCTCGTCGGTGACCGGGTGGAGTTCGTAGCCCTTCCGGTGGCGCTTCTCTTCGCGATGGACGGCCAGTCTCCGCAGCGCATCGCGGAGGGCCTCCCGGGTGAAAGCGGACCTGGACGTGCCTTGTTCCCGCGCGACGCGGTCCACCTCGCGGACGAGGGCCTCATCGAGGGTCATCTGCACCGTACGCATGGATCTAGCTATCATTCTCCACATAGTATCCCACATCGCAGGGCCGTCAAGCACCCTCCCGGGCGCAGGTGTCCGGCCGGGCGGCCCTCCTGCCACGCTCACTCCGTGCACATCCCCGAGGAGTTCCCGCTGCTCCGGGCATCGGCCGCGGCGGTCGCGCCGAGGCTCAGAGCGTGAGCAAGAATCCCCCGCGAGCCGCGCCGGGGTCAGCCGCGAGTGGCGCCAGGAGTCTTCGTGCGCCTCCGGTCCCGGCCCGGCGAAGCCGAGCCGGGACCGGGAGCGGGCTGCGGGGCAGCCCGCGATCGGCGCACGAGGAGTCGACCTTACGGAGTCGGTCCTTGGCTGACCTCCGCGGCTCTGCCGCGGGAGCGGGGTCCGGGGGAGCCCGCGATCGGTCAGCCACGAGGA
>JALOQY010000151.1 GCA_025459285.1 Planctomycetota bacterium
GGCCGGGACTCCCTCGTGGTCCTTCCCACCGGCGGCGGGAAGTCGCTCTGCTACCAGGTCCCTCCCGTCGCGGCCGGAAGGCTCGACGTCGTCGTCTCCCCGCTCATCTCCCTCATGAAGGACCAGGTGGACGCGCTCATCGAGTGCGGCTACCCCGCGGCGGCGCTCCACAGCAACCAGACCGCCGCCGAGCGCGCCGCCGCCTTCAGCGCCGCGGAGTCCGGGACTTGCCGCCTCCTCTACGTCTCGCCGGAGCGACTCGCCACGGAGGAGTTCCTCGCCTGGCTCGCGACGGTCGCCCCCGGCGCCTTCGCCGTGGACGAGGCGCACTGCATCAGCCACTGGGGCCACGACTTCCGCCCGGAGTACCGGCAGCTCCGGACGATCCGGGAGCGGTTCCCCGGCGTGGCGCTCCACGCCTTCACCGCCACCGCCACGCCGCGGGTCCGCGAGGACATCGCCCTCCAGCTCGGCCTGCGGGAACCGGAGATCCTCGTCGGGTGCTTCGACCGGGAGAACCTCATCTACCGGGTGGTCATGAAGGCCGACGTGGCCCGGCAGACGCGGGAGGTGCTCTCCCGACACGCGGGGGAGGCGGCCATCGTCTACTGCCTCTCCCGGCAGGACACCATGGACCTCGCGACGAGCCTCGCCGCCTCCGGGATCCGCGCCGTCCCCTACCACGCGGGGCTCCCGGCAGAGGCCCGGCGCGCGGCCCAGGAGGCCTTTGCCACGGAGCGCGCCGACGTGATCGTCGCCACCGTGGCCTTCGGCATGGGGATCGACAAGAGCGACGTCCGCTGCGTGATCCACGCCTCGATCCCGAAGTCGATCGAACACTACCAGCAGGAGACGGGCCGCGCCGGCCGCGACGGGCTGCCCGCGGAGTGCGTGCTCTTCTACACCTACGCCGACGTGATCCGCTGGCAGCACCTCCTCTCGAGGTCGGCAGCGGAGTCCGCCGGGGACGGCGCGGAGGAGGTGCTTCCGGCCCAGCTCGCGCTCCTCGAGGACATGAAACGCCTCGCCGGTCGCCTGGAGTGCCGCCACCGCGCCCTCTCCCGGTACTTCGGGCAGCCCTATGAGCGCGGCGACTGCGGCGCCTGCGACGTCTGCCTCGGCGAGGCCGAGGGGATGGCCGGGTCCACCGAGACCGCCCAGAAGATCCTCTCCGCCGTCGCGCGGCTGGAGCGCGGCTTCGGGGTCGGCTACCTCGTCTCGGTGCTCCGGGGATCCGACGCGGACCTCGTGAAGTCGAGGGGCCACGACGCGCTGTCGGTTTACGGCCTCCTGCGCGACCGGCCCGAAAAAACGGTCACGAGCCTCGTCTACCAGCTCGTGGAGCAGGGCCTCCTCACGCGGACGGACGGGGACCGGCCCGTCCTGCGCCTGAACGCGGACTCGGTCGCCGTGCTCAAGGGTCGCCGGACCGTCCATCTCGTGGAGCCGGTCTCCCGCCGCGTGAAGAAGACCCGGGTGGAGGTCGAGGCCGCGAAGGACGTGGACCTCGATCTCTTCGAACGCCTGCGCCGGCTCCGGTCCGACCTGGCGAAAGAGCGCGGGGTGCCGGCCTACGTGATCTTCCACGACCGGACCCTCCGGGACCTGGCGGCGCGCCGGCCGACCACGCTGGCCGGACTCGGCTCGGTCCACGGGATGGGCACGCGGAAGCTCGCGCAGTTCGGGGAGGTCCTCCTCGCGGCGCTGGCCGGGGACGGGGGCGACACCGCTCCCCCTCCGGCCTCCGACAGCCCGTCGGGGTAGGGGGCCTCCGGCGCAGGGAAGGCTCCCGCCGACAGAGGGCCGGCCCCTCTCACTCCACGTGGCGGAGGACGTCGGCGGCTTCGAGCGCGGGCCCGATCGCCTTCAGGATCCCCTTGATCGCCGACTTCCCGGCCTTGCCCGCCGCCAGCTTCTTCGCCGCCGAGGCCGCCGACTTCTGCGCCTTCTGCGCGAGCTTCCGTGCCGTCTCCGGCCCCGAGGCCTTCGCCTTCGTCTCGAGGAGGAGGCCGTCGATCCCGGCGAGGGCCTCGTCGAACTCCCCGAGGGCATCGACCACCCTGAGGCGGGCCGCCGCGGCATCGGGTATCGCACCGTTCGCGAGGTCCATGGCCGCGGTCAGGTGATCGACGGCCGTGTACAGGTCGAAGATCGTCCCGTACCACCCGACGGGGGGCGATCCGGGCATCGCGCTCTTCACGACCCGGAAGCCGTTGAAACCCGCGAGCGCCCCGGAGCGGATCCCCATGACGCCCACCGCCGGATGCAGCGGCATCTGCGCCCCGGCGGCGCTCGTGCTCCAGACAGGCGTCCAGTCCACGTCCCCGGTCCGCCGCGCATGGAAGAAGACCGTCGCGCCGTCGTGCTCGACGGCGAAGTCGATGGCGCTCGCGTCGGGGAGGTAGGTCGTGCCCTGGGGCGACGTGTTCTGGTGGTTCGCGGCGAAGACGTTGAAGCCGGTGCCGGTGGGATCGGCGCCCATGAGCCAGAACTGGAGCGGCGTGGAGCCCGTGGCGTCGAGTTCCGTGACGATCCGCCCCGTGTCGCCGGGGGCGGTCCCGCCGTACCGCCCCCCGGTGACCTCCCACCGGAACGGCGGGTAGAGGTCCCGCTTCGCGAGCAGGTACCCGTACGCGCCGTTCACCTTGGTGGTGACGCCGAGGAAATGGTCCGGGCCGTCGGAGCCGAAGGCCCACTTCAGCGAGCCCTTCGGCGAGGCCTTCCCGATGACACCGGAGTCGGTGGCACAGGCGGACAGGAACAGGGTCGAGCACAGGAGCATGACTCCCGCGGGGATGCCAGGCTTCAGGTTCGTCACGGCCGCACCTCTTTCTACTGCTCTTGATACTCGTTCGCCGCCGGGACATCAAGGGCCTTTCCCGACGGGTTGCTAGTATCGGGAGAATGCGTAGCCTCCTCCTACTGACGGCCCTCCTCTCGTGCCTCCTTCTCGCATGGTCCGAGGAACCGGGGGACACCGGGCTCTCCCCGGAGATCGGCGTCGCGGAACTCCGGGCCCACGTGTTCCACCTCGCGAGCGACGCCCTCGAGGGGCGGCGGGCGGGCACGGCCGGCGCGGAGAAGGCCGCCGACTACATCGCCGCGCGCTTCGCCGCCGCGGGTCTCGCGCCGGGCGGGGATGACGGGACGTTCCTCGCATGGCTGCCTCTCGGCGACCGGTCCCCGGTCCCGGAGCGCTGTGAACTGACGCACGCGACGGACGGCGCGACGCCGCGGCGGGCACGGTTCGGCGCGGACTTCGAGCCCTTCTCGTTCTCCGCGGAGGCCGATCTCCGGGAGCTGGCGGTGGTCTTCGCCGGCCACGGCCTTCGGGCTCCCGACCTCGGGTGGGACGACTACGCGGGAGTCGACGTCGCGGGGAAGGCCGTGGTCGTCCTGCGGCGCGGGCCGGACCTCCCCGGCCTCTCCGGCGCCGGCCGGATGCGCCTCGCCTTCGAGCAGAAGGCGAAGGACGCGAAGGCCGCCGGCGCCGCCGCCGTCCTCCTCCTCGACGACCGGATCCGAAACCCCGGGGAAGCCGGACGCTGCCCGACGCGGATCCCCCTTCGCGGGGCCGGGCCCGGCATCCCCTTCGTCTACCTGAAGCCCGCCGCGGCGGACGGGCTCTTCGGCGCCGCCGGCCTCGACCTGCCGGTCCTCCTCGCGGAGTACGACCGCGCGAAGGCCCCCCGGTCCCGAGTCCTCCCGGGCGTCCGGCTCGATCTGTCAGTGGCTCTCGCCCCCCGCCGCTCGGCCAACGTGATCGGCATCCTGCCCGGAGCGGATCCGGCGCGAAGGCCCGAAGCGGTCGTGGTCGGCGCCCACTACGACCACCTCGGCACCGACGGCATGGGCGGCATCGATGCCGGGGCGAACGACGGCATCTGGAACGGCGCGGACGACAACGCCTCGGGGACCGCCGGCCTCCTCGAACTCGCGGAGCACTTCGCGCTCGCCGTGCCGCCCCCGGCGCGGACCCTCGTCTTCGTGGCCTTCACGGGCGAGGAGCTCGGCCTCGTCGGCAGCCTCCACTACACCCGGCATCCCGCCCACCCCCTCCCGCGGACCGTGGCGATGGTGAACCTCGACATGATCGGCCGGTCGAAGGACCGCCGCGTGATGATCGGCGGCACGGGCACGTCGCCGGTCTTCGGCGGGATCCTCGACGCGGCGGAGGAAGGGAGCGGGCTTTCGATCCGGCGCGATCCTTCCGGCTTCGCCCCCTCGGACAGCCTCCCCTTCGCCCGGGCGAGGATCCCCGTCCTCTTCTTCTTCGCCGGGGTCCACCCCGACTACCACCGGTCGACGGATCACGCCGACCGCCTCGACTACGAGACCGCGAGGCGCTTCACGGACGTCGCCGCGGGCACCCTCCGGCGGATCGCCGACCTGCCGGAGCGACCGTCGTGGTCCGAGGCTCCCGCCCGGTCCTCCCGGGGCCCCTACCTCGGCGTGACGCTCTCCGGCGAGGGGGACGGCCCCGGCGCGCTGCTCGGCTCCGTCATGGCCGGCTCACCCGCCGCCGACGCCGGCCTCCTCGACGGCGATCACGTCATCCGCGTGGGGAAGGACGACGTGGCCGACGGCGAGGCCCTCGTCCGGGCCCTCGGCGGCCGGAAGCCCGGTGATGAAGTGGATCTCACGATCCGCCGCGGCGACGCCACGCTCATCGTGCGCGTGAAGCTCGGCAGTCGCTGAGAAGAAGCCATCCGGCCAGAGCGGCGAGGAACTCCGTCCGGGCGTGACGCTCGCGCCACGGCCAGTGGCCGCAGCGGTCGAACTCCCGGTACTCGAGGCCCGGGACGAACCGGCCAAGACCGTCTCGGATCATCGCGCCGGGGTGGGGATCGAAGGTCCCGTGCAGCATGAGGACCGGCGAGCGGATCGCCGCGAAGGCCGCGGGATAGAACCCCTCCGCCTGGAGACGGAGCATGTCGGCCCATGTCTCGCGGTGCGCCGACTCGTCAAACGGCCCCTCCGCCGCCGCCTCGTCCGAATCGGAAACAGGATCGAACGAGTCCGGATCACACCGTCCCTCCCGTTCCGCCCGCGCCGAAACGAGTCGCGCGCGGGCCGCCGGGTCGAACGTCCCGCACCCCACGAGGACGAGCGGCCCCGCGAGGTCGGGGTGGGCCGCGGCGAAGGCGAGGGCGAGCATGGCGCCGAAGGAGTGGCCGACGAGGGGCGGAGGTGGAGTCTCACCGAGGCCCGCGAGGAACTCCCGGAGGTCCTCCACATGCCGGGACACCGCCAGCGGAGTCCCGCCGCTCCCGCGCTGGAACGGCTCCGCGGCCCGGAACTCCCCGGAAAGGGCCTTCGCGAGGCCCGCCGCGCTCCCCGGAGCGCCGGGGCCGCCGTGGAGGACGACGATGCGCGGCCCCCGGGTTCCCCACTCGCGGACGAAGAGGCCGCCGGCTCCCGGCGCGCTCACCGGTCCGCCGGCCGGCAGGCGACAAGGGCCCAGGCGAACCCCGACACGGACGCGCTCGCCTCCCCCGCATCGCCGGGGTCATCCAGGAGGGCGCCCGCCGGACCGAGCACGGCGCGCGACCACGCCGGGCGGCCGGGGGGCGGCGGGTACGGTTCCACCGGGAAGCGCGGCGTGGCGCTGCCGTAGTAGGGGGCGTAGGGTTCGCGCGGGTACTGCTTCAGGAAGACGGGGTCCGGCGCGAGGACGGAGGTGTCCGGGTGCCTCCGGCGCCACTCCCCGAGCGTCACCACGACGCAGGGGAGCAGCGTGAACCGCCGGCCCGCGGCGGCGTCGGGGCCGGTCACCGCGCGGGCGAGGAGTTGCGACCAGAGGCTCTCCCCGCCGGGCGGGTCACGCCGGTCGAAGTAGAGCGCGCTCGAGTTCCAGAGGAGGCCGCTGACGCGAAGCTCCAGCACCCGCCCTTCCACCTCCCGGTCGAACACCGCGACGGAGTCGCAGAGCGGGTGGTAGGTCACGGCGATCTTCCGGCCCCCGAGCGTGTCGTTCGAAACCTCGTGGAAATTGAGGAAGCGGATCGGGTAGCAGCGGGCCTCCCCGTCGAGGTGGACGCCGATCACGCGGTCCGGGTCCTTGAGGAGCTTCTTCACCTTGCGGCTGGCGGCGTGGAGCAGATTGTCGAGCGGCACGCTCATCGGTTCCACGAGCGCCGGCACGGCGTTGCGCGGCATGCCGGAGGCCACGATCGTCCCGCGCGGCAGCAGCGTGGGTTCCGAGGCGAAGAGGTAGGTCGCGGGGTTCTTCCCGTCGCCGAACGCGTGCTCGCGGTGGCCCCGGACCTGCCGGACCACCTGGAACACCACGGCGGCGCTGACGAGGGCCGCGAGGACGAGGACCCAGCCGCCGGAGCGGAAGGTGAGGAGCTTTCCCGGAAGCCGCTCCCCCGGAGGCCTCACCGGAGGATCCTCGCCGTGGGGTCGAACACCAGGAGTGCGAGGAGGAGCGGCAGGTAGGCGAGGCTCGCGAAGAAGAGCCGCCGCGCCGCCGCCCGGGAGCCCTCCCGGACGAGCTTCACGGCGAGCCACAGGAAGCCACCGCCGAGGAGCAGGGCCCCGGCGGCGTAGAGCGGGCCGCCCGATCCGGCGGGGACCGCGGCAAGGCTCACCGGGAGGAGCGCCCCGCTGTAGAGGAGCACCATGGGGAACGTCCGCCGGCCGTCGGTGTCGCCCACCGGGAGCATGGCGAAACCGCCCCGCTCGTAGTCCTCCCGGCAGAGCCAGGCGATCGCGAGGAAGTGCGGGATCTGCCAGGTGAACAGCAGGGCCGCGAGGACCACCGCGGCGGGGCCGATCTCCCCGGACGCGGCGGCGAAGCCCATCATCGGCGGGATCGCCCCCACGACGGCCCCCACCGGCGTGCACAGCGTCGTCACGCGCTTCAGTGGCGTGTAGGCCGCCACGTAGACCGCGAAGCAGAGCGCCCCGAGGCCTGCCGGGAGCGGCCCGGCCCCCGCCGCGAGCACCGAGAGTCCGGCACCCCCCGCCACCGCGGCGAATGCCAGAGCCGCTCCCGGGCGGACCCGGCCGGAGGGGATCGGGCGGTCCCGCGTGCGGAGCATCCGCGCGTCGTGAGCCGCCTCCATCCACTCGTTGGCCGCCGCCGCTCCGCCCGCGAGGAGACCGGTCCCGACGAGCAGGGCCGCGAGAACTGCCCCCCCCTCGCCGCCGCCGAGGGCGAAGCCCGCCGCCGCCGTGACGACGACCAGGGCCACCAGCCGCGGCTTCGTCAGCTCGACGAAGGCGGACACCCGGGCACGCGCGGCGAGGATGGTCGGGGTGGATGGCAAGCCGATCTCCTGCGAACAGGACATGCTAGCAGCCCGGCCCGATCTGCTGCTAGACTCGCCGGGTCATGGACGCGCCAGCCGCCGAGTCGCTCAACGCTGCGGTCACGAAGCGGGTCGACCTCGCTCCGGGCCTCCTCATCCTCCGGGTCGTGCCGGACGGGCCGCTCTTCCCCTTCGAGGCGGGGCAGTTCTGCGTCCTCGGCCTGCCGCCGGAGGCCCCCCGCGTGACCGAGGCGGCGGTGGAGGACGCGGAGAAGAAGCGCACGCGGATGATCCGTCGCTCCTACTCCATCGCTTCCTCCTCGCGGGAGCGGGAGTACCTCGAGTTCTACGTGTCACTGGTCCACTCCGGGGAACTGACGCCGCGCCTCTTCGCCCTTCGCGAGGGTGACCGGCTGTGGCTCGGCCCGAAGGCCACCGGCCTCTTCACGATGAAGCAGGTGCCCGGGGAGGCCGACCTCTTCCTCCTCTCAACCGGCACCGGCCTCGCACCCTACGTGAGCATGATCCGCAGCGACCTCCTCGACCGCGCGAGGGGCCGCCGGATCGTGGTGGCCCACGGCGCGCGCCACTCCTTCGACCTCGGCTACCGCGGCGAGTTCGAGGATCTCGCGAAGCGGTTCGGGAACCTCCGTTACCTCCCGTCGATCACGAGACCGGCCGAGGACCCGAGCTTCTGCGGCGAGACCGGCTACCTCCAGGACCAGCTCGCCGACGGCCGGATCGAAGCGCGGGCCGAGGTGGCGCTGTCCCCCGCCACGAGCCACGTCTTCCTGTGCGGCAACCCCGCCATGATCGAGGCCTGCCTGGCCATCCTTCACGCCCGGGGCTTCCGGGAGTGGTCGAAGAAGGACCCCGGCGGACAGGTCCACCTGGAGAAGTACTGGTGACGGAGAGGGGCGCCCGCGCACCGGGAGTCCGCCGGTTCGTCGACACCATCCGCACGATGACCCTCGCGTGCGCCGACGCGGACGGTCCCTGGGCCGCGGACGTCTGCTTCGCGCGCGTCGGGGCCGGTTTCTGCTTCCTCTCCTCGCCCGACAGCCGGCACGCCCGGGCCTACGCGGCGGACCCCCGCGCGGCGGCGACGATCCACGGCGACTTCGCGCGGTGGGAGGAGATCCGGGGGGTCCAGATCGCCGGGCGGGTGGGCGAGGTGACCGGCGCCGGGGCGAAGGCGCGCGCCATGGCCGCCTACTTCCGGAAGTTCCCGTTCGCGCGCGGCCTCGTCGAGGGGGCGGCGGCGGTCCTCGCGGGCCGCTTCCGGCTCTATCGGCTCGACCCGGAGAAGATTCTCCTCGTGGACAACCAGTCGGGCTTCGGCGCCCGGCCGGTCACGGGGTGGACGGGCTGCTAGCGGGCCGGCGCGCGGCGATCCGCGGCGAGCACGAGGTCGGAGTAGGAGCCGGAGATCAGATCCTCCTCGGCGATCCCGAAGCGCGCGCGGAGTCCGGCGACGGCATCGTGGCCGGCCTCTTCGTCGAAGTCCGGGCCGAGGACCGCCTCGAACTCGATGAAGTCCCCGAGTCCCTCCACCCGGTCCAGGTGGATCCGCACCGGACCGACGAGCCAGAGCGTCCGTTCCTTGCGGACCACCACCTTCACGCTCATCGTCGCTCCGAAGATCCGGACCTTCTCCCCGGGATCGGGGACCGGGAGGAGCCGGTAGTCGGACTTCCGGGCATCGGGCCGGTCCGGGCGCGTGTACCAGACCACGTAGTGCCGGCCAAGGGAGGATTCCCGGACCTTCATCCGGTGGCCGCCGGTGGCGAAGTAGGTGTCGGTCTGGGTCTCCGTCGAGACGAGGCGCGCGCCGAGGCGTTCGCACACCGCCCGGGCCCGCAGGGGGTCCGGACAGCGGGCCTTCAGCTCCACATTCGCGCGCCGGGCCGCCGCTTCGCTCATCCCCCGGATCCTAACCCGGGAAGATTGACCCAGGGTCGTTTCTCCCGCCCGGGAAGAATGACCCAGGGTCGACTTGCCCGCCCTCGGTCACCTCGCCCGGAGGTCTTCGCCCGGGGACCGGGGACCGGGGCCGCCGCCCGCGCCGGGCGGGTCCGGCTTCCGCTCCGGGGGCTTCAGCTCGCGCGGGACCGGCGGCGGGCCGCGGCGATCGCGCATCCGCTCCTCCACCGGGTCCTCGCGTGGTTCGGGCCCGGGGTCCACCGGCGGCGGTGCCGCCTCCGAACCGGTCCGGGGGTTCGGACGGTCGCCCATCTGCCCCGGAGGAGGCACCGGGCGGTCCGGCGGGCGCGGGAGGATGGAGACGGAGAGCGGCCGCCCCCCGGAAAGCGGAACGAGCGCCGTGCCGCAGAGGACCTCGGCGTCGAACTCGAGTTCCCGCCCGAAGGTCGCCCCCGGTGTCTCGAAGAACGCGCCGGCCGCCACGCGGGCGAGGATCGACGCGGCCTCCGAGCGGCCGATCGCCACGCCGTCGCCCTTCTCGGGCGGCGAGAGCAGGTAGGAGCGGAAGGCCCGCGGGCCGAGGGCCTCGAGGAGGGCGTGGTCTCCGAAGACCTCCCCGCCGAGGAACCGGTCTCCGGCGAAAACGAGGAAGCCCACGGCTTTCGGATCCGAGAGCGCCGCCTCGAACGCCGGGAGGAGGGCCGCCGTCCGCTTCAGCCCCGATCCGCCCGCGAACGTCTCCCGGAGGGCGCCGGTAGCGCTCCTCGCGCCGCCGCGCTCGAGTTCGACGACGATCCGGCTCCAGATGTCGCCCTGGTCCCCGGTGGCCACGAGCAGCCCCCGGATCGCCGGCGGGGCGAGGCCCGGGCTCCGCCGGAACCGGTCCTCCGTCCCCGTCGAGCGGCCCGCCTCGCAGCAGAGGACCGGCAGAGCCACCCGGGAGCGGGGCGGGATCAGCACCGGCCGGGTGAGCAGGCGGTCCTGATGACCGCCGGCAAGCACCTCGCCCGCCGCGAGGTAGACGTGCCGCGCGGGGTCCGAGTTGAAGGCCCGCCGTTCCTCAGCAGTACGAGCGTCAGGCCGCCGGTCTCTTTCGCCGGACCCGGGGCGAGGGCCGCGAGCATCGCCGCCACCGGGTTCGCCGCACGCGGCGGGCCGGCCTCGGTGCGTTCCCGCGCGAGGCGGCGCTCCTCCGCCCGGGCCAGCAGCTCCTCCTCCTCGAGATGGGCCCGGCGGCGGGCGAACGCCTCCGGCGAGAGGTGGCCGTCCTCCGCGGGGGAGAGGCCGAAGGCCCGGTAGAGAGCCTCGCCCCGGAGCTCCGGCACCGCCGGTCGCGCGGCGGGCGAAGGCAGCGGCTCTCCGAAGTCCGCGCCGTCGCCCACGGCGACCTCCGGCCAGTCCTCGAGCCCCGCGAGAGCCGCGGCCAGCGCCGCATCCGGAGCGGTCCCCGGCGCACGGGGCCCCGGAACGGCGGCCACGGTCGCCTTCTCCTCGGCCCCGGGGAGGGCCCGGACGAGGAATGCCGCGGACAGGCCGAGAAGGAGGAGCAGGGAGGCGGCGAGCGCCACCGGACGCCGGAGCAGGAGCGGGAGCGCCGGCCCTCGCCCCCGGGCCGGGGCCCGGGCCGCGCCGGCGGCGGCGCGGGCCACGCGGAGGACGAAGTCGGGTGACGGCGCCACGGGAGCGCCGAGGCTTCGGAGCTTCCCCGAGAGGGTCCGGATCCGCGCGTATTCCCGCCGGCAGGCGACGCAGACGGCGAGATGGTCGCGGACGCGCCGTTCCGTCAGCGCGTCGAGTTCTCCGTCCAGCAGGGCGGAGAGGTCTTCTTCATGGACGCCGCACGCCATGGCCGTCCTCCCCGATCCATCGGGACAACCGCTTCGCCAGCTGCTTCCGCCCGCGGTGGAGCAGCACCTTCACGTCGGACATGCTCACTTCCATCGCGTCGGCGATCTCCCGGTACTTGAGGCCCTCGAACTCCCGGAGCATCACGGCCTGCCGGGCCGCCGGCGAAAGCTCCCCGAGCGCCGCCCGGACCGCCGCCCGCTGCTCCCCGGACAGGAGGGCCGCGCCGGGCTCCGGGAAACGTCCCTCGCCATCCTCCTCCTCGTCGAGCGAGAAGGAATCCATCGTCCCGGCCCGGACCGCCGCCCGCCGTTTCTCGTAGCGCAGGCGGTCGAAGCAGAGGTTCCCCAGCACCCGGTAGAACCAGGTCTGGAAGCGCCCCGTGGGCTCGTAGCGGTCCGCCTGCCGGTACAGTTTCAGGAACATGTCCTGCGCCGCGTCCTCCGCCGTCTGGGCGTCGTGGAAAATCCGGTAGCAATACCGCCGGGCCTTCGCCTCGTAGCGGCGCACGATCTCCGTGAACGCTTCCGCGTCCCCGGAGACCACCCGGACCATGAGGGCTTCATCCGTTTCCGGCATCCCTCCTCCACGCGACCGACATCCCTTGAACG
>JALOQY010000469.1 GCA_025459285.1 Planctomycetota bacterium
ACGCGCCGCCCGCTTTTTTTCCCCCCGCGCCTGGCAAACTGTCGGGGTCAAGGGTCGCACCGCCGAGGTCGTCCTTGGCCCCGACAGGCTGCCGACTTCTCGGATTTCGCGGTTCTTGCACCGAGATCTCTCGAAGGTGCGGGGAGAGTGGTCGCTCGTGAGCACCACGCGAAACCCCCTGAGAACTCTTCGCCGCCCGCAACAGAAGCAGGACCGGGCATCCTCATCGGCTCGGCCATGAAGCCGTTCCAGGCCGTTGAATGCCAGCAGCCCGTCGTCGAGGGGCCTCCGCGCGCATGAGGGCTCATGCCGACAGGCGGCCAACCCTGCATCACGGGGGCGGGACCGCGCGATGATCAGGCCAGGATCCGCTCGTCTCCCCGGCGGATCGTGAAGCGCTGCTGATCCAGGTACTCGAGCAGTGGGATCGAGTACTTGCGGCTCATCCCGAAGAGCAGCTTGAGGTCCGAGGGGACGAGACGCCCCTTCTCGCGGATGAACCGCGCGATCGACCGCCGGGCCTCCTCCACCGCGTCCCGATGGAACAGGACGCCTCCCGCGAGCAGCACGACGTCGCCACGATCCCGAAGGAGGTCGAGGAGCCGGGCGATCTCCGGCGGTTCGCCGCCCACGAGGCCCGGCAGTTCGGCGTCCCGCGGCGTCGCGAACTTCGCCTCCCGGAGAAGCGCCTCGACCTTCGACAGCCGGGCGGTCTGCTCCTCCCCGAGCGCCGGCGCGAAACTCCGCAGGCGAATCCGCCCCCCGTCCACCACTTCGATCTCGGAGTCCCCGGAGATCAGGAAGCTGAACACGGCGTCAGTCACTCCGAGCTTCTCCCGGAGCGGGGCCCGGGGCGCCGCCGCCCGGAGCGGCTCGGCGCGATGGAAGCGCGAAAGGGCTTCCCGCAGGCGCCGCCGGCCCTCCTCGACCGGACCCGCCGCGAGGACCCGTTCCGACAGCACGAGGGCCTCTCCCGAGGCCGCCAGCCCGGTGACGACGAGTTCGACTTCCTCGCGTCGACGCACCAGTTCCTTCGCGATCTCCTCGAAGGTCGGCGCGTCGAGCCCGCGTGCCGAAAGCAGGCTCCGGACGGCGGCCACCGGATCCTCGAGACCGGCCTCGCGCTCCGCGATGTAGCGGACCAGACGGGCCCGCGAGGCCGAGACCTTGCCGGTGCTCGCCCCGATCACCCGGCCCCCGCCCAGCGTCGTCTGCGGAGACGGCAGACGCAGGACGAAGCGGTCCCCCGGCGCGGTGACGACCGGCCGGTCGAGGCGGAGTTGCACGAGCGCGTCTTCACCGGGTCGCAGTTTCCGGGTCGAGAGGAGGAAGACCCGCCCCAGGACCTCGTCGGTCCCGCAGTGCACGCGCACGGGCCGGTTCGACTCGAGCGCCGCACCGACCCGCGGCAGCAGGCTCAGTCGCGCGTCGATCAGGTTCGACGGCGCGAGTCGTCCCGGTTCCGCGACGACGTTCCCCCGGCGCACGTCGCGCCAGGAGACGTCGGACAGCTTGAGGGCGGTGCGGTGGCCGGCCCGGCCCTCTTCGACCTCCCGGTGGTAGGCCTGGATGCCGCGGACACGGCAGGCCTTGCGCCCGGGCACGACCTCGAGGAGGTCGCCGAGACGGACACGCCCCGCGAGAGGGACCCCCGTCACCACGGTCCCATGTCCCGGCAGTGCGAAGCTCCGCTGCACCGGAAGGCGGAACACCCCCTCCGCGTCCCGGGGACCGACCTCCGAGAGGCATGCGATCAGCTGGTGACGCAGGTCGTCGAGCCCCTCCCCGGTGATGGCGGACACCGGCACGATCGGCGCGCCGCGGAGAAAGCTCGCATCGAGCAGGGCGCGAAGCTCCTCCTCCGCCGCGAGTCTCAGCTCCTCGTCCACCAGGTCGATCTTCGTGAGCACGGTGAAACCGGACCGGGCCCCCATCAGCCCGGCGATCTCGAGATGTTCCCGGGTCTGGGGCATCACGCCGTCGTCGGCGGCCACCACGAGCAGGATCAGGTCGATCCCGGAGGCCGCCGCCACCATGTTCCGGACGAACCGCTCGTGACCCGGCACGTCCACGAAGCCGACCACCCGTCCGTCACCGAGGTCCATCTCGGCGTACCCGATGTCGATGGTGAGTCCGCGCTCCCGCTCTTCGGGGAGTCGGTCCGCCTCCGGCGCCCCTCCGAGAAGGTGCTTGAGGAGCGTCGTCTTCCCGTGGTCCACGTGACCGGCGGTCCCGACCATGATCGGCACGACTTCGGCCATGCACTCACCTGTCCGTCCCGTGTTCCGACCGGCGGGGCCCCCGCCGGTCCGTCGGAGCGGTCCGCGCGATTATAGCCGCGCGGCCCCACCGGCGATCCGCTCACGCCGTGGACACGTCCGGTTACACTCCCGCCATGTCCGACCGGCGCGACCCGACCCTGTGGCAGGTGGCGAGACCCGAGACCGCGAAGGCCCGTTCCCTGGCCCTCGAACTCGGCACCTCCACGGTCCTCGCGCAGGTGCTCCTGAACCGCGGCATCGAGGACCCCGCCGAGGCCCGCGCCTTCCTCGAACCCGACCTCGCGGGCCTTCCCGACCCCGCTCTCCTGCCCGACGCCGCCGCGGCGTCACGCCGGATCCGGGAGGCCGTGGAGCGCGGCGAGTCCGTGGTCGTCTGGGGCGACTACGACGCCGACGGAGTCTCCGGGACGGCCATGCTCGTCACGTTCCTCCGGCTCGCCGGCACGTCCGTGCGCCCGTACCTTCCGGATCGCACCCGCGAGGGCTACGGCTTCAACGAAGCGGCTCTCTGCCATCTGGCCCGCGAGGGGACGAACCTCGTCATCGCGGTGGACCACGGGACGACGGCGGTGGCCGAGATCGCCGCCGCACGGCGGGAGGGCATGGACGTCGTCGTCCTCGACCACCACACGGCCGGAGACCGCCGGCCCGACGTCGCGGCTCTCGTCAATCCCTGTCTCGCCACCACTCCCGGACCCGCCCCCTG
>JALOQY010000152.1 GCA_025459285.1 Planctomycetota bacterium
CGCGCAGGGCCCGGTGGGACGGCGAGCCGGGAACCGGCCACGCGAAGGCGTCGGGGCGCAGGACCGTGAACCCGGCGTCGATACGGTCGCGGATGTAGCTCATCCCGGTCGAGGCGTAGTCCCCCAGGCCTCCCGAGAAGGCGATCTCGGCCGTCGCCTCGCCCCCCGGGACGATCGGTCGCGGCCACTCGACGACAGCCTGGACGACTTGCTGCGAAGGAAGATCCTCCATCGCCACCAGGGACCAGTGGAGCCCTTCCGAGGCTACCGGGACGAGGAGTCGGTTCAGCAGGAAGGAAGTCGCGGGACAAGGTCCGGTGGTGTCGTTCCGGAGCCGGATCCGCGCCGTTCCCGCGAGGGCGCACCCGCGGAGGTCGATCCGGACATCGAGGTCGTAGTGGACCGGGCGCACGCCGTGCATCCTACCCGAACGGCCGGGTGTACTGGCGAGGCTCACTCCTTCTCGAGCAGTCGCAGGCGCTCCGCCACCTTGCCGCCGGGGTCGCGGCCGCCGAGGGCCAGGTACTTCCGGTAGAGATCGATCGCGCCGGCCTTGTCGCCGCGCACGTGGTCCAGGATCTCCGCGAGGTAGCGGTGGGGACCCGCGAACTTCGAGTCCAGTTCGATCGCCTTCCGGTAGGACCGTTCGGCCTCGTCGAAGTCCGCCTGCTCGTCCCGCACCCGCCCCATCGCGAAGTGGGCCTCGGGGCTGTCCGGTCGCCGGTCGACGGCCTGGCTCGCGGCCTCCAGCGCCTCCGAGGTCTTCCCCAGGGCGAGCCACGCGCTCGCGATCGCCACCAGGGAGTGCGCGTCATGGGGATCGAGTTTCGCCACCTTCTCGTAGATGCGGATGGCATCCTTGCCCTTGCCTTCGGCGGCCAGGGCGTCCCCGAGCAGCATCAGCGCTTCGAGGTGCTCGGGTTCCCGCCGCAGCACGGCATTGAGGTGCTCCCGGGCGTCCTTGAAGCGCCGCTCAAGGCGGAGCAGGATCCCGAGGTTCAGGTTCGCGTCCACATGCTCCTTGTCGATGGCCACCGCGGCGCGGAAGGCCGCCTCGGCCTCCTTGCGGCGCTCGAGCAGGAGCAGGGCGAAACCGAGGTCGACGTGGGAGCGCGCCTCGTCTGGCGCCAGTTCAGCGCCACGCCGGTACTCGGCGAGCGCCCCCTCGGTGTCGCCCGAGATCTCGAGCAGACGTCCGAGGATCCGTCGGGCGCCGGCGGACCCGGCGTCGAGTTCCACCGCCCTTCGTGCGGCGGTCATCGCCTCCTCGGCCTTCCCCTGCGCGTGCCGCACCCTCGCGAGCAGTTCATGGAACCTCGCGCTCTCCGGAGCCTGCTTCAGGAGTTCCTCGACGACGAGGGCCGCGGCGTCCGTCTCCCCGGCTCGGACGTGATCCTCCGCCAGACCGGCGCGCAGGGAGAGGTTCGAGGGGAACCGGGCCAGCGCATCGACGAGCGCCGCGCGGGCCTCGGTCGGCTCGTGCAGGTCGCGGCACACTTCGGCGAGGAGGAGCGTGGCGCCGGGGTGGCCCGGCTCGAGTTCGAGGGCCTTGCGCAGTGCGCCGCGGGCTCCGCGGAGGTTGCCGGAGCGCAGGCGCGAGAGGCCGAGACCGTGCTGCCCGTCGGCCGAGTCGGGATGGGCGGCGGTCCACGCCTCGAGAGTGGTCTCCGCGGTCCGTGCCTTGCCCGCGCGGACCTGAGCGAGGCCGAGATCGAGGCCGGCGAGGGCCGGAGCCCCCTCTTCCGCGCTCAGCTTGCGCAGTGCCGCTTCGGCTTCCGCGGGCGGGAGCAACCGGGCATCGAGCCAGCGAACGAGGATGGCCGGTGCGCCTTCTGGCAGGACCGCGCCGGCGGCAGCCTCCTTGCCTTCCAGTCGGAGCAGTTCCTGGAGGAGGCGGGCCGCTCCCTCGTCCGAGCCGTCGGCGCGGAGGGCTTCGCGCGCGGCCTCGATCGCCTCGGCGATCTTCCCTTCGTTCGCGAGCCGGCGCCCATCTTCGGCACCGGCGGACGCGGCACCCGTCAGGGTCCCGAGGAGGACGAGCGCCACGCACCAGCGGGAAGCGTTCACGATGGACCTCATGGATGCCTCGACGAAAAAAGCCGGGAGACCGGGCGCGCGCCCCGTCCCCCGGCGGTTCATGGTGAGTCGGGCTAGTCCGTGCCGCGGCGCCGTTCGCGAGTGCGCCGCATGAGGCGCTCCTCGTCGTCGGCGCACTGCCGCTCCTGGTCCGCCTTCCCGTCACGGCCGCCACGGGCCTTCCGGAGGCTCTCCGACGAGCCGGAGGCGCCGAATGTCGCCGCTCCACGTCCCCGGCCCGCACCACCACCACCACCACCACCACCACCACCGCCCCCCCCGCCGCCGCGGGCGAACGACTCTTCCGCCGCGAACAGGAATGCGGTCGCGAACAGCGCTACGAACATCAGGACCTTCCGCATGATCGACATCCTCCCGGGTCATCCCGGCCCGCTCGCGAGCACACCGACCTCCGGCGCGACGGACGGGTCCGACGCACTGGGTACGCAAGAGCCATACCACACACGGGAAATCGAGTCCAGCCCGATTCGCCTCCCGTCTCCCCCTCCCGGCACGACACTATTGTCGAGTTCCCGACGAATCCGCCGATCCCCGGAAGCGGTCGTCGGCGATCCGGCCCTCGCGCCCC
Source organism: Planctomycetota bacterium (assembly GCA_025459285.1). Classification (GTDB taxonomy): domain Bacteria; phylum Planctomycetota; class JAJSAM01; order JAJSAM01; family JAJSAM01; genus Prado167. Next base: position 2,666 of record JALOQY010000152.1, read on the forward strand.
GGCCGGTCGAGCCATCCGGCGGTGGCGTGCGGGAAGGCATCGAACTCGGGGACGTAGGGCTTGATGTCGAGGAGAGGCGTGCCGTCGAGCACGTCGAGGTCGGCGACCCGCAGGCGTCCGCCTTCCCGGGAGAGCAGTCGGACGACGGAGAGCCCCACCGGATTGGGGCGGGATGGCGCCCGCGTGGCGAAGACGCCTCGCTCCACGGTGTCCCGGAAGGGAACAACGCGCAACCGCGCGGGCGGGGCCCGGTCGAACAGGTAGACGAGCCAGATCCGCTCGAAACCCGCGAGATCCGAGAGACCCGCCTCGTACTCGGCGTCGACGACGACTTCGCCCTCGGCGCCTCCGGCGTAGACGCCCTGGATCGGGGTCCCCGGAGCCGCCGTGAAGGGCGAGTGGATCACGCCGATCGGCCGGAGGGGGTTCATGGCGCCCCGCCCGGCCCGACGGCCCCCGCGCCCGCCGCGGCGGCCATGCCGGCGAGGATGGCCGCCGCGAGCTCCGCGGGTCGCTGCGATCCGAGAAGGACGCGCCTCCCGTCCCTCAGGACGAGCTGCACCCCGAGGTTGCCGGAGACGTTGTATGCCCGCTTGCGCCAGCCGACCCGGATCCCCCACCCGCCGAACTCCAGGATCGGACGATATCGGCGCGCGACGCAGTCCGCGATGTCGCCGAACGAAAGACGCCGCGTGAGGAAGGGCCTGAACCGGACGAGGATCCCGCCTCCGTCGACGGTGATCCGGAGCGCCATGGCCAGGAAGAGCCACGTCAGCGCGCCGCAGAAGAGGACGGCCGCCGTGCCGCCGAGGGCCAGGGCGGCATCCGACGCGGGACGCGTCCCGAAGGGCTCCCCGAACACGAGCTGTCCCACGATCCCGAAGAGGAGTGGACCGAGGACTGCCGTCTGCACGGCAACGAGCATCACCCAGAGCCAGACCTGACGGAACCGCTGTTCCTCGTGGAAGGGCACGGGATTCCCGCCCATTTCCGGAGGAGGACCGACGGCCGCCGTCACCGGGCCTCGATCCGGGAGGTCATCTCGCCCTTCAGCGAGAGCGGTTGGCGCACTTCGCCCGCGACGAGTTCAGCGGTGGCCTCCAGCCGGATGGCGAGAGACATGGCCCGCGGGATGAGGCGCGAGGGGTCCACCGTGACGGCCCCCTCACCGTGACCGTAGAGCGAACGGAGCTCCATGGCCGCTCCATCGCCCATGCCGGGAACGGAGATCGACTGCGCGGTGGCCGTTTCCGCCGCGGCGACCCGGATCCGGAGCAGACCGTCCTCGATCGCGAGAAGCTCGTAGGTCGCGGTATGGGAGATCCGCAGGCTCATCATGCCCATGACCTGCGACACTTCCCAGCGCGCGCCCACCCCCACCGGTTCCCGGGGGAGGGGCACGATGATCGTCCGGATCGTGTCGATGAAGGAGTCCATGAAAGGCCGTGCATCGGCGGGCAGCGAATCGGCGTTCTCGAAGGCCGCCGCCACGTTCACACCGCGATCGTCCACCCGCGCTCGGACCGGGCAATCGGCGAGGAGGTCGATGAAGGGACCACCGCCGGTCGCGGCAACCAGCGGTCGGTCCTCCCCGGCCTGAGGCTCGAACCGCATCCTCCAGAGGTACTCGATCCCGTCCCGCGGCCGGACGTGGACGACCTCGAGATCGGCGGACACTACCGAGTTCTGGTCGGTGTCGCGTTCGATGGGCGGGACGCCACCCTCACCGCCGAACCGGAGCGTCAGCTTGCGCAGGTCGGTCATGGTCGCGTGCTCGACCTGACCCGCCGATACCCGATAGCGCAGGACCTGCCTCGGTTCGCGCCCCTCCGACAGGAGCGTCACTCCCGGAGGCGCCGGCGGCCCCGACCGCCGCAGGAAGAGGGCCAGCACCGCCAGCGTCACGAGCGCCGCCACCCCCGCCCACTCGAGTCCCCGCGGGAGCCTGCGCCGTCGGGCGGGCACCACCGGGGATTCCCGGGTCTCGGTCTCCGAGAAACCGGCGCGGAGGGCGGCCACGAAGGCCTCGCAGGACGGGAACCGTGCGGCGGGGTCGCGTGAGAGCGCCCTCATCACCGCGCCCGCAGCGGCTCGCGGGATGCGCGGCATCCTCTCGCGAAGGCTCGACGGGTCCTCCTGCACCTTCCTGAGCAGGATGGCGATGGGCGTATCCCCGGTGAAGGGAGGGCCCCCCGACAGCGCCTCGTAGATCATGGTGGCCAGCGCATACTGGTCGGCAGCGGGACCGATGTCGCCACCGCGCCCCTGCTCGGGCGCCATGTAGCGGGGGGAACCGACCATCACGCCGGTGCCGGTGATGCCTCCGTCCGACGCCAGGGCCTTGGCCACCCCGAAGTCGGAGAGGAAGACGTGGCCGGTTTCGGAGAAGAGGATGTTCGCCGGCTTCACGTCTCGGTGCACGACCCCGCGCGCGTGGACGAAATCCAGCGTCTCCGCCACGATCTCCGCGAACGAGAGGACCTCCTCGGGGTCCATGGGTGGTCCACCGCGGGCATTCATGCGGCGTTCGAGTGACCCTCCGCCCAGGTACTGGAGGACGAAGAACGGAAGCCCGTCGTGCTCCCCGCGCGCCAGGATCCGCACGATGTGGGGATGCTCGAGCCGCACGAGTTCGGCGATCTCGCGCATGAACCGGTCGCGGAATCCCTCCTCCCCGAAGAACCTGGGATGAGGCACCTTGACCACCACCGGTCGGCCGAGGTTCTCGTCCTGGGCGAGGTAGACGCTGCCCATGCCGCCTTCGCCGAGCTTGCGGACGACCCGGTACGTGCCGAGGAGCCGGTGGCCGGTGAGGTCCACGCGGAAGCGATCCGGGTCGCCTGTTCGTGTGTCCATGGAGGGATCCGCCGTCATTCCGTTCCTGAGCGCCGCATTCTATGCGCCGGAGGCCGCCGGCGGTCACGCTTCCCGGGGCGATCGTGGAATCGGACGATCGAACGAACGCACGCCGCGGCGGGCGGTCCCGCGTCGCCGCCTCGCGGATTCGCTCAGACCTGCGCCCCGTCGTCGCTAGAATCCCCGCTTTCTCCGGCCGCACCAGGAACCCACCATGAAGACGACCCCCCTCACCGACTGGCACATCCGTTCCGGCGCCCGCATGATCGACTTCTTCGGCTTCCACATGCCGGTCATCTACACGTCGATTTCCGCCGAGGTGGAGGCCACGCGCCGCCGCTGCGGCCTGTTCGACCTCACCCACATGGGTCGGCTCGAGATCTCCGGGGAGGACCGCGAGGCGGTCGCCCGGGACGCCTGCACGAAGGACGTCACGAAGGTCCCCCTCGGCGCGGCCCGCTACGGGCTCCTCCTCACGGAGCAGGGCACGGTGAAGGACGACGTCCTCGTGTACCGCGAAGCGGACCTCGTCCACGTCGTCATCAACTGCAGCAACCGCGATCCGGATCACCGGCACTTCCTCGACCATGTCCGCGGGCGGCGCGCGACGGTCCGGAACGTCTCCGACGAGCAGACGATGATCGCCCTCCAGGGCCCCCTCGCGGGAACGATCCTCGCCCCGCACACCGACACGGACCTCGCCGGCCTCGGGTACTACCGTTTCTGTCACGCCCGGGTCGCTGGCGCTCCGGTCCTGCTTTCCCGGACCGGGTACACCGGCGAGGACGGATTCGAGATCTTCAGCACGGTGGCCGACGGACCGCGTCTCTTCGAGACTCTCCTCGCGGCCGGGAAGCCGCACGGCCTCCTGCCGGTCGGCCTCGGGGCCCGTGACGTGCTCCGTCTCGAGGCGGCGATGCCGCTCTACGGGCAGGAGCTCACCACCGACCTGAACCCGCTGGAGGCCGACGTGGCCTTCGGCGTTTCCATGAAATCTGACTTCACCGGGAAAGCGGCGCTCGTCGCCGTCGAGAAGGCCGGCGTCGCGCGGCGGCGGATCGGCTTCGAGTCGGTCTCGAAGCGCGTCCCGCGCACGGGGATGGACATCCTGTCGGGCGGCGCGAAGGTCGGCCACGTCACGTCCGGCACGGCCTCCCCCACCCTCGGCCGATCCATCGGCATGGGCTACGTCCCCGTCGGGCTCGCCGCCCCCGGGACGGAGCTTTCGGTGGATGCGAAGGGGACGGCCATTCCGGTGAAGGTCGTCGAGATGCCTTTCTACAAGCGCGAGAGGTGAAACCATGTCGGTTCCGAAGGACCTCAAGTACACGAAGACCCACGAGTGGATCCGGGTGGAGGGCACGACCGCCGTCTCCGGGATCACGGACCACGCGGTGAAGATGCTCTCGGACCTCGTCTACGTGGACCTGCCCGAGCTCGGCGATCTCACGGAGAAGGGCCATCCGTACGCCACCGTGGAGTCCGTCAAGGCGGCCGAGGAGATCAACGCCCCCATTTCCGGCGAGATCGAAGCCGTGAACGAGGAGCTGATCGACTCCCTCGAGACCCTGTCGAAGGATCCCTATGGCGCGGGCTGGCTCTCGAGGATCAAGATCAGCTACCCCGACGAACTCGGCACCCTTCTCGGCCCCGAGGAATACGAGAAACTTCTCGCCTCGGCCCCGGAGCACGGCGGACACTAGCAACGACCGGCGGCGTGTCGGCCCACCTGGTGCGCGAATGGCGGATTCTCCGCGAGGAAACCTCATGCCCTACACGGTGCACACCCCGGACGACGTCAAGAAGATGCTCGAGCGCATCGGCGTCGCGAGCATCGACGACCTCTTCGAGCAGATCCCCCCCGAGGCCCGGTTCACCGGCTCCCTCGGCTTGCCTCCCCCCGCCTCAGAGCTGGAGGTCCGGCGGGAACTGACCCGGGCGGAACTCGCCTCCACCACCCTCGATCAGGTGAACGCCTTCCTCGGCGCCGGGGCCTACGACCATTTCATCCCGTCCATCGTGGACCACCTCGCGGGGCGCGCGGAGTTCTACACCGCGTACACCCCCTACCAGCCCGAGGCCAGCCAGGGGATGCTGACGGCGATCTTCGAGTACCAGAGCATGATCGCCGCCCTCACCGGCCTGCCCGTCTCCAACGCCTCCGTGTATGACGGAGCGAGCGGCCTCGCCGAAGCGATCCTTCTCGCGCTTTCCCAGGCGAAGAAGCGCCGGAGGGTCATTCTCTCCGGGGCGATCCACCCCGAGGCGCTCGCCACCGTTCACACCTACCTCGCGAACCTGCCGGCGGAAATCGTCGTCGTGCCGCCGGTGAACGGCCTGATGGACCACGCGGCCCTCTCCGCCGCGCTGGACGGGGCCACGGCCTGCGTCGCCTTCCAGCAACCGAACTTCTTCGGCCTGCTCGAGGATTCTTTCGCGATCGCCGACCTTTCGAAGTCGAAGGGAGCGCTCCTCGTGGCCAGCGTCGATCCGATCTCGCTCGGACTGCTCGCGCCCCCCGGAGAATACGGGGCCGACGTGGCGGTGGGCGAGGGGCAGGGCCTCGGCGGCGAGATCTGGTACGGTGGCCCCTACTTCGGCTTCTTCGCCACGAAGAAGGAGCACGTCCGCCGCGTGCCCGGACGCCTCGTCGGGCAGACCGTGGACCGGGAGGGTCGGACGGGCTACGTGCTCACGCTCCAGACCCGCGAGCAGCACATCCGCCGGGACAAGGCCACCAGCAATATCTGCACGAACCAGGGCATCGTGGCCCTCCGGGGCTCCATGTACCTCGCGGCGATCGGCCCGGCCGGCATCCGGGAGGTGGCCGAGCAGTGCGCGGCCAAGGCGCGCTACGCCGCGGACCGGCTGTCCCGACTCCCCGGCTTCCGGCTCGCCTTCAAGACCCCGTTCTTCAAGGAGTTCGTCCTCGACTGCGGCCGGCCGGCACGCGATGTCTGCCGCGACCTGCTCCCGGCGAGGATCCTCCCCGGCGTGCCGCTCTCCCGGTGGTTCCCGGCCATGGAGGACTACCTGATGGTGGCGGTGACCGAGAAGAAGACCCGCGCGGAAATCGACGCCCTGGCCGACGCTCTCGCCGGCCTCGGGAGGTAATCCATGATCATCGACGAAGGCCTGCTCCTCGCCCGCAGCAAGCCCGGTCTCCGGGCCGTCCGCCTCCCCGCTCTCGACGTCCCCCCGCTCCCGGCCGGAGCGATTCCCGGGAAGCTCCTGCGCCGCGAGCCTCCGAAGCTGCCCGAGGTCTCGGAAGTGGACCTCGCGCGGCACTACACGAGACTCAGCCAGAAGAACTTCTCGGTGGACACGCACTTCTATCCGCTCGGCTCGTGCACGATGAAGTACAACCCGAAGATCAACGAGGAGTTCGTGCGCGATCCGGTCGTCCGCCGGGCCCACCCGTTCCAGGACGAATCGCAGATCCAGCCCCTCCTCGGGATGCTCCACCGCACGGGCCGGTGGCTCGAGAATCTCTCCGGCTTCCCGGCCGTCAGCCTCCAGCCGTCCGCCGGCGCTCACGGGGAACTGACCTGCCTGATGGTGATCCGCGCGTGGCTTCGAGACCACGGCGGCGCCGACCGGACCGACGTCCTGATTCCGGATTCCGCCCACGGGACGAACCCGGCCACGGCGGCTCTCTGCGGACTGAACGCCGTGGAGGTCCCGTCCGACGCACGGGGGCTCGTCGACCTCGATCGCCTGCGCGCCGCGGTCGGGCCGAAGACCGCCGCGATGATGGTCACGAACCCGAATACCCTCGGCCTCTTCGAGGAACACATCGTGGAGATCGCGAAGATCCTCCACGACGCGGGGGCCTTCCTGTTCATGGACGGCGCGAACTTCAACGCGATCCTCGGGCGCGCCCGACCCCACGACTTCGGGGTGGACGCCATGCACATGAACCTCCACAAGACATTCGCCGTCCCGCACGGGGGCGGCGGCCCGGGATGCGGCCCGGTGGGCGTCTCCTCGGCTCTCGCGCCGTACCTGCCCGTCCCCCACGTCGAGGAGGAGGGCGGGATCTACCGCCTGGTGTACGATCGCCCGAAGTCGATCGGCAAGGTTCGCGGCTTCTTCGGCTCCGTCGGCGCCATCCTTCGCTCCTACTGCTACCTGCGCATCCTCGGAGACGAGGGCATCCGCCGCGTCTCGGACCACGCGGTCCTCAACGCCAACTACCTCCGCAAGCTTGTCGGGGAGGTCCTGCACGTCCCCTACGACCGCGCCTGCATGCACGAGTTCGTCGCCACTCTCGACCGATTGCCGAACCTTCCGGAGCGGCCGGCGATGCAGGCCGCGAAGCGCCTCCTCGACCTCGGCATCCATCCGCCGACCACCTACTTCCCCCTCATCGTCCACGAGTGCTGGATGATCGAGCCGACGGAGACCGAGTCGAAGGAGCAGATGGAGGGCTTCGCCGACGCCGTCCGGCAGATCGCCCGCGAAGCTGCGGAGAGCCCGGAACTCCTCACCTCGGCGCCGCGTAACCTGCCGGTCACGAGGCTCGACGAGGTCCGCGCCGCCCGGGAGCCGAAACTCACCTGGTTCTCTGCGAGTCAGACAGTAAGGCCCGGCGGTCGATGAGGGGGCAGGATCGCCGCTGACGAAGCCGAGGGGATGGGGTGGACTTCCGGGGCCCGGGGATGCC
>JALOQY010000470.1 GCA_025459285.1 Planctomycetota bacterium
GCTGCCCGGAGGCGAAGAGGAGGGAGGCTTCGAGCGGGATCCGCTCTGCGGACGACAGGGCGGCCCCGGGACCTCCGCGGCGCCGGTGCGCCGCGGCGTTTCAAGGAGATGTGGGCCGAGGCCGGCCTTGCGCGAGGGGACCTGGCCGAGGTCCGGCGCGCCCTCTCGCTCCTCGAACCGACCGCGGCGCTCTACCCATCGCGGCGGGCCTGGCGGAGGATCGCGGCGCGGCTCAGGGCGCGCCTCGACCGGCGGGAGCGGGGAGGATGACGCGAGGGCGGCGGACGCCGGCCCGGAGGCTCGTGCGTCCGTCGAGGAGGGCGAGACGCCCCTCGCCTTCGATGAGCGCGGCGTGGACCTCGGGGCGGAAGGACCGCCGGCCGAAGCCCTCGACGGCGACGAGGGTGAACCCGGGCTCCGGATCCAGCACCTCCGGGACGTCCACCCCGGCGCAGACCACGCCCGCCACGCCGGCGCGCTTCAGTTCCGCGGCCAGCGCCTCGTCCACGTGATCGGTCACGAACACCCGTCCCGCGGCGATCCCCGTGCGGCAGAGGAGGCCCGCCGCCTCGCCCCCGCAGCCGTAGAGCCCGTCGATCTCCGTGCCCGCGCCGGCCACGACCGCCCCACGCTCGGTGAACTCCGCGACGACGCCGGGCAGGAAGGCGGTCACGGTGAGTTCCTCGAGCAGCGGCTCGATCAGCACCATCCCGAACTGATGGTCGATGCGGCTGACCCGGCCGCGCACCGGGGAGGCGGAGAACCGGACCCTCCCGACCGGCCCGCGCGCCGCGAGCCACTGGCCGCGCTCCACCTCGTCGCCCGGTTCGACGGGACCACGTCGAGGTCCCGCGCCGCGTCCACGGTGGCGTACTCGCGGGCCGCGTCGGGGTCCTCGCGGAGAACCACCACCCCGGGGAGGATCCGCTCCACCCGGCCGGAGACCGGGGAGTGGAAGGCCTTGCGGAAGAGGCCCCGGCGGGGCAGTTCGGCGATCAGGTCGCCGGCCTCCACGAACTCCCCGGGCTCCGTCCGGAGGCACGAGGGAAGCTCCTCCGGCGGGATGCCCAGGGTCTCGGCGACCTTCAGGAAGAACGGTCGAAGGAAGAGCCGCGTGCTCCGGGCGACCAGGGTGCCGGAGTCCACCGCGTCGCCCGGCGCGACCAGGATCTCGCCGGGAATGGCCAGCTCGCGGACGAACCGGATCGGCCCGCGTCGCGGGGGGTCCGGCGTCGCGGCGGGGCGTGCCGGGGGCACGTAGTCGGTGGGCCAGACCGGCCGATCGTATCCCGCCCGCCCGAGCGGCACGAGGCCGAGCGTCCGGATCAGCTCGCGGGCCAGACCCGGTGCGGCGGCCGCCAGCGCCCCGAGATGGGGGAGCACGAAGTCGTTGTCCGCGGCCAGTGCCGTCCCGTCCGGAGGCTGCAGGCCGTCGAGGAGCATCCGCGCGACGGCCCCGGGCGGCGAGTGGGACAGGATCCCGCCGCTCCCGACGATCAACTCCGGCTCCCCGACGTCCGGCGGCGGTCGGGGGACGACGCGGGGCCGGCGATCCCGGAGGAGGTCGTTCACGTCCACGCCGTCCTGCGGCGCCGGCGGGTCGCCGCGCAGCACCCGGAAGTGGGCGCGCACCGCCTCGCGGATCGCCACCGCCGCCGTCGCCCACTCGATCCGCATGTCGAGCGCCGTGGCGGGAAGCGTGGTGGGCCGGGCGTGCTTCGCGCCGAGCCGGTTCCAGATGTCGAGCGGCGAGAGGGGCTCGGCGAGGAGGTCGAGGATCGCGTCCGGTCCCACCGTCTTCAGCACCTCGAGGAGGCTGTAGCTCATCCCGATGTTCGCGCTGACCGTCCGGTGCACTTCTCCCGCCTCGGCGGTGAAGACGTCGGTCGTGGCGCCGCCGATGTCCACCGCGAGGACCGGGCCGGCCGTGTCCTCCGTGAGCAGGGAGATCGCCTTCGCGAACGCCGCGGGCGTCGGAAGGACCGGCGCGGCGGTCCACTCGGTGATCCGGGAGAAGCCCGGGGCGCGGGCCATCACGTGGGCCATGAACAGCTCGTGGATGGCCTTCCGGCACGGTTCGATGTCCTCGGTCCCCTGGTCCGGCCGGAGGTTCGGGACGCAGCGCACGAGGAACGAGTCGCCGAGAATCGTCCGGACGAACTCGCGCGCGTGGACGTTGCCCGCGTAGACCACGGGCAGCTTCTCCCCCGGGCAGAGCTTCGGGCAGAGGCCGGCCTCGCGCACGAGTTCGGCGAGGAAGACCGGACCGGTGAGGTTGTCCCCGTCAAACCCCCCGGCGAGGAGGACGAGGTCCGGGCGCAGGACTTTCAGGTCCTCGATCTTGCGGTAGGGCGTGCGCCCGTCGTTCAGGGCGAGGACGTCGAGGACCACGGCCCCGGCCCCGAGGGCGGCGCGGTGCGCGCTCGACGCCGTGATCTCCCGGACGAGGCCCGCGGCCACCAGGGCGAGCCCGCCACCGGCGCTCGACGTGGCGAAGAGGGGGAGCGCCGGCCGGTCGCCAGCGACGAGGGTCCGGCCGGTCTTCGCGGCCAGCGCGTCGAGGGCCGCGAGCAGTCCCACCGCCACGTCCTCACAGGGCTTCTCCACGGTGGTGGGGGATTCGGCGCGGACGAACCGCCAGCCGCCCCGCTTCGTGAACAGGGCGACCTTCGTGGTCGTGCTGCCCACGTCGGCGACGAGGAACTCCTCCAACTCCTCCGGAGATCGCGGTGACGGGTTCACGCTGTCGAATTCTACGCGGGATCCCCCGCGCGGCCGCCCACCGTCCGGCCCGCGCGGCGCTATCATGGGTCGCGGAAGTCGTCCGGGAGGAGAGCCGCCGTGCTCCTCCGGACCGTGAAGGAACGCGGCATCGGTGCGGAGGAACTGGCGCGGATCGCCTCGGGCTCATCGGATTGCTGCGCCGCCCGCCGATTGCCGCCTCCCGCCGGACGCAGATGCCCATGGTCCACGTGCTTTCGGGCATGGCCGAACCGCCGGACCCCGCCGAGCTTTCGGTCCCGCTCACCGAAGACCTCTCCGGCCGCGCCGGGGCCGACAACGAGGCCGCGCGGGTTGACGGTGCGACCCCCCACGCCGAGGGGCGCCTACTTCGGGAGCTTGATGGAGGCGGAGCCGTCGATGAGGGCGGCGGGGTCGGTCAGGCCGGAGCGGTCGAACTCCATCCGGTACTCACCGGTGCCGTCGTCGAGGACCGCGGTGACGGAGACCTTCCCGGGCTTGCCCTTCGCGGTGAAGGGGATCTCCGCACCGCCGGGTCCGAGGATCGTGATGGCGTCCGCCGTGAGGCCCGGGCCGGAGAGCTTCGCGGCGAAACCCGCGCCGTGGACCGCCGGGAAGGCCGCGCGGGAATCCCAGGTCGACAGGTCGACCTTCTTGTTCTGCTTTGCCTGCGCGACCCATACCCTGCCGGGCAAAACGCCTCTTTCAATAAGGATTTATAACAACAAAGGTGATATAATACAGACCGTCGGCAATGACTGAATGCAGTGTGCTAACAAATGAATGGCGATAGAATGTTCAGGAAGTATATAAAAATAAGGAGGTAATCATTTATGGCAATCGTAACGTTGGACTGTAATGGTCTCAGATGTCCTCAGCCGATTCTGAAGATCGCAGCGAAATCGGCGGAATTGAAATCA
>JALOQY010000153.1 GCA_025459285.1 Planctomycetota bacterium
CGGACGCCCGCGCTCGCCGTCACGTGCCTCGGCCTCGGCCCGAAGGGCGAGACCGTGGTCTTCGAGGCGAACAAGGAAGGCAACCTCGAGAAGTGGCTGCGCGCCGTGTGGGACAGCAAGCACCCGGCCGCGAACTGATCGACCCGTTCCTCCTCCTCCCCCCGGGCCGCGCCGGGCCGATCCGGCCGGCGCGGCCCGCTCCGCCCGTCCGGCGCTCCCTCCGGTTCGACTTGCCCCCGGCGCGGCCCGGTGTATGCTCTTGGGCCGCCGCAGATTCCCGAGGAGATCCCGCGATGAGGTTTCCGATTCCGGTCCTGCTGTCCGTCACGCTGCTGTTCGTCGCCGGTTGCGGGGGAGAGAACGCTCCGCCCTCCGGCGGAGATGCCGGAACCCCCGCCAGGTCGGTCCAGGGAGGTACACCCGTGGGTACTGAATTGAAGACGCAGGGCGAAGCCCTCGCGAAGGAGGCTCTCGCCGAGTTCGACCGGGCCGTGGACGAGATCGCCGCGGTTCTGAAGGACAAGCCGGCCCCCGCCGATGCTCTCCCGAAGCTCCTCGCGATCCTGGAGTCATATCGGCCGAAGATGGAGGGGATCGCGGCGAAGCGCAAGACCTTCACCGATCCGGAGGTGAAGGGCGGCTTCTACGGCCACATGGGGAGCTACCGCGGGAAGTCCGTGGCCCGGATCGACAACCTGCTCGGCGCCATGGTGGCCCACTACCGGTACACCGCACCCGGCCCGGAGATCGTCGAGTTCCTCACGACGAAGATCGTCCCGCTGATCGAGATCGCCCACAACGGTTGAGCGACCGCTTCCGGGGCGGGCCTTAGCGGGCCGGGCCCGGATCGCTACATTGGCGCCATGGGACTCGCGGACCTCGACAAGTACGCGCCGCGCACGAGGCTCGGCCGTCTCAAGGATCTCCTCCTCCGGGTCCGGGCGGGAGCGTCGGCGCGCGCCGACCGGCTCGCCGCCCTGCTCCTCGAGCCCCGGGGAACGTTGGCGGTGGTCCGCGAGCTGAACTTCGAGTTGTGCGCGACCTGCAATCTGCGCTGCCGCTGGTGCTCGCTCGACTCGAAGCGGCGGCGCGAGGTGATGGACCCCGCGACCTTCGAGAGGGTCCTCGCCGAGGTCCGGGACCCCACGCGCTTCCGCGTGCGGACGATCAACCTCCACCACTCCGGAGACGTGCTGCTCCACCCGAGGTTCCCGGAGTTCCTCGACCTCCTGTCCGCGGAGAGGCGCCGGTTCGCCGAACGGGGCGCGAGGCGATTCCCCTCGGTCCAGCTCCTCACGAGCGCCACCCACCTCGCGGGCGCCAAGGCCATGGCGCTGCTCGGTTCGGACGCCGTGGACTGGCTCCGGTTCTCGGTGGACGGCGGCAATCCGCGTGACTTCGAGGCGATCCGCGTCGGAGCGAAGTGGGATCGGGTCCTCGGCAACATCCACGCGTTCCTCGACGAGGCCGAGCGCCGTGGAAAGCGCCTGCGCACCGGCCTCATCTCCCTGTTCACGTCCCCCGATCCGGAGATCCACGAGGATTTCCGGCGGCTCGTGGCGCGTGTGACCAACTTCATGCCCCGCCTCCCCCACAACTGGGTCGGCAAGCGGGACCTCGGACTGCCCCCGCCGCCCCGGAAACCGCAGGGCCTCTGCTCGTTCATCCTCTCCCAGATCGTCGTGCTCGCGGACGGCCGCGTGACCCTCTGCTGCAACGACCTGAACGCCGAAGGCGTCCTCGGCGACCTCGCGACGGAGAGCCTCTACGACATCTTCCGGGGGGAGAAGCGCGCCCGGCACATCGAGCTGATGAGGAAGAACCGGCGACGCGACCTCCCCTTCTGCGGCACCTGCGACCAGATCTGACGATGCGCGCCGGAGCCACCCTCCTCGGCCTGAAGGCGATCACCCTCGCGGCCCGGACGCTGCTCCGGCTCGATCCCGTCCCGCCCGCGCGGCTTCCGCTGCCCGGCGGCCGGCTCCGGGTGCTCTTCCTGGCCCACTACCGAGGCCTCTCCACGGGCACCCGGTACCGTCTCGCGAAGTGGGCCGAGCACCTGCGGTCCCTCGACCACGTCGCCCGTCTGGACCTGCCGGTCGGCGAGCCGACGGCAAAGCGGCTCGAGCCCTGGCATCTCGCGGAGCGCGCCGAGTTCCACGTGCGGCTCCTCGCCTCGCGGCTGCGTTCGGCGCTCGCCGCCGGCCTCTTCGACGTCGCCGTCCTCCACTTGAACGACCTGCCGTTCTGGGAGTACGGCGCGCCGTTCCTCGCGCGGGAGATCCGCCGCCGGGTCCCGCGCCTGCTGCTCGACCTCGACGATCTCCCCGTCGTCGGCGGAGAGTCGGAGATCCGGCCCCGCGTGCGCGCTCTGGCCGCCGCGGTGGACGGCCTCGTCCTCGGCAACCCCGAGATCGCCCGCCATCTGCCCGGACGGCCGTGGCACCACGTCCCCACCTGCGTGGATCCCGCGGAGTGGCCCGCCACGGACCGCTCGGAGGGGAGCAGCCCCCCGCTCCTCGGATGGGTCGGGACCGCCGGCAACCTCCGGCACCTCCGGGCCATCGCCCCGGCGCTCGCCGTCCTCTGCCGCGAGGATACGCTGCGCCTGCGGGTCATCTGCAGCGAGCCACCCGACCTCCCCGGCGTGCCGGTGGAGTTCGTGCGCTGGTCGGCGCGGCACGAGGTGGACGACCTCCAGCCGGTGGACATCGGCCTCGCGCCGCTCGCGGACGGCCCGGCGGAGCGCTGCAAGTGCGGGCTCAAGGCCCTCCAGCACATGGCAGCGGGAGCCGCGGTGGTGGCGAGCCCGGTGGGCGCCCTGCGCCGGATCGTGCGCCCCGGCGCCACCGGTCTCTTCGCCACGGACATCCCGGACTGGACCGGGGCCTTGAGGCGCCTCGCGCGGGACCGGCCCCTCCTCGCGGCGATGGGCCGCGAAGGCCGTCACGACGTGGAGACCCGCTGGTCCTTCGCCGCCCGCGAGCCGGCCTTCCTGGCCGCCCTCCGGGGCCCCGGGGCTGGCCGCCCGTCGCCGTGAGCCTCCCCGCGATTGGAGGCCACTCGGCGACGGGCGGCCCGCATGGAACAGCTTGTAGCGGCTTCTTCTCCAGGTCCAGGAGACACTCACGAACCGGCGGTCTCCTTCCCGGGCTCGGGCGTATCGAAGGGTGTCCTGGCGGTGCGACCCTTTTCCCCGACGGGCTGTTAGCGCCCCCAGACCTCGCCGCGGCCCTGCCCGGTCAGGCGGAGCGTGGGCCCCTTCTCGCCGGAGACCAACTCGTAACGGTACTCGCCGAAGCTCTCATCCTCTCCCATCAGGCACAGGACGCCGTCGCCGGCGTTCCAGCGGCCGCGGGACACCGTCCGGGACTTGTCCTCCAGCGAGACACCGGCGCCCATCGCGATCGTGTGCCGCTCGTCCACGCGCTCGAAGGTCCCGTCGGGCCGAACGTCGATCGTGCTCTGGGTCTCCGAGACCATTCCCGCCCGCGACCAGTCGGGTTCCAGGGCCGAGCCGCTCATCGAGACCGTGGAGACGAGGCTCCACCGGCCGGCGAGGCGCGGGTCGAGCCGCCCCTCGCCGAAGCCGAAGGAGGCGAAGATGGCCCGGATGGCGCCATCCCGGGCGTCGAGGTGGCGGCGGAGCCCGATCGCGACGAGCGCCACCCCGTGGCCGCGGAGGATGTTCACGAACGCGCGGCCCAGCACCTCACCACCCGGCGCCCCCTCCGCGCGCCATTCCAGGAGGACGCCCCCGCCCTTCGTCGTGGGAACGGGGTCCGGACCCCGGACCCGGCGGAAGGCCGGCATCATCCCCGTCACCTGCGCATCGAGGTACTGCGCGACCCGGGGATCCGCGGCGCTCGCGATCCCGCTGTCCGCCACGCTCTCCCCGGTGATCAGGTAGAGCTCCTCGGGGCTCGCCGGGGTCCCCGCCGGATCGGGCGGAACCAGCTGGAGGTACCCCTCGCCGCTCACGACCCGCCAGCCCTCCGGATACCAGAAGGCGAAGCCGATCACATGCTGGAAGGTCTTTCCCTTTTCCGTCGCCGGGGCGACCTCCGGCCCGCCGGCGTTGAGCGTGAGCGTGACCGAGAGCGCCTCCCAGCCCCCGGCGGCCGTGGGCCGGACTCCGGTCACGGTCACGGCGCCGGTGCGGCCGGTCAGCGCGGCGTCCACAGCCGCGGGCGAATCGACGCCCCGCTCCGCCACCGTGTACAGGAGGTCGCCGGTCCGGAAGCCCGCCGCGGCCGCGGGCGATCCCGCCGCGACCGCCGAGACCAGAACGCCCACCCGATGACCGGTCGCCTGCCGGACGGCTTCGAGGGAGTCGTCGGTCAGGGCCGAGAGGGAGAGCCCCGCGGTGGCGGCGGGGCCCGTCTCCCGGGCCATCACGGTCAGTGCCAGACCCACCGCCACGACGGACACGGGAACCGCGAGCATCGTTCTCATCGTTCGCCCTCCGGGGTCCTCCTCGCCATGCTACCACTTGACCGCGCGATCCTTCTCCCGGCTTTTGCGGCCGCGTGTTCTCCTCCCCTCCATGGCGAACGCGTTGCCCGACCGCGTGGACGTGGCCGTGATCGGCGCCGGCGCCGCCGGTCTCTTCGCGGCCATCGAGGCCGCGAAACGCGGCCGGCGCGTGATGGTGCTCGAACACAACCGGGAACCCGGGCGGAAGATCCTCCTGTCCGGCGGCGGTCGCTGCAACTTCACGAACCTCCACGCCGGCGCTTCGCGTTACCACTCGGAGAACCCTGACTTCGCCCGCTCCGCGCTGGCCCGCTACACCCCGGCCGACTTCGTGGCGCTCGTCGACCGGCACGGCATCCCGTGGCACGAGAAGAAGGACGGACAGCTCTTCGCCGACCGTTCCGCGCGGGAGATCGTGAGGATGCTGCTGGCCGAGTGCGACTCTGCCGGGGCGAGGATCCTCCCCGACTGCCGGGTACTCTCGGTCGAGCGCGATGACGGGTTCGCCCTGTCCACGTCCCTCGGTCCACTGCGCACGGCCGCCGTCGTGGTGGCGGCGGGAGGGCTCTCGATCCCGAAGGTCGGAGCGACGGACCTCGGCTACCGGATCGCCGCCCGCTTCGGCCACCGCGTCGTCCCGTGCCGGCCGGCACTCGTCGCGCTCCGGTTCGCGGAGCCGGAGCGCGCCCGGTTCGGCGACCTCGCGGGAGTGGCGACGGAGGCCGCCGTCTCCGCCGGAGGACGGACCTTCCGGGAACGCATCCTCTTCACCCATCGGGGACTCAGCGGACCGGCGGTCCTCGACGCTTCGTCCTTCTGGACGCCCGGCGCGCCGGTGACCGTCGACTTCTGCCCGGATGCGGACATCGCGGAGGAGATCCGCGCGAGGAGAGGCGGGACCGGCCGATCCTCGCCGCGGTCGATCCTCGGGGAACGACTGCCGGACCGCCTGGCGGAACGGCTCGCGGCGGGGTGCCCCCGGATCGCCGAACTCCGGCGGGAAGACGTGACCCGGCTGTCCGGCGAGGTCCACCGCTTCACCTTCGTGCCGGCGGAGACCGAAGGCTACGGGACGGCGGAGGTGACCGCCGGCGGCGTGGATACCCGGGAGGTCTCGGGGACCACCATGGAATCACGGCTCGTCCCGGGACTCTACTTCGCCGGGGAAGTCCTCGATGTGACCGGCGAGCTCGGCGGCTTCAACTTCCAGTGGGCGTGGGCCTCCGCGCACGCCGCGGGTCGATCGGCCTGACCGGTCGCCCGGGGATATGGTTTCGGCGAACCGGAGAGCCTGCGGGGCGACGAGACGCGGTATGATCGGGATATGCATCATCCGGAGTCCCGATCATGAAACGCCTGCTGCCCGTCCTCCTCCTGCTCCTCCTGCTCGCCCCCGCCTCCGGGACCGTCATCCGCCGCGTCAGCCTGGCCGAAGTCGAGGGTTACGCGGAGCAGATCTTCGCCGGGACCGTGCGGCAGATGCGGGCGATCGAGAACCCGCCGCCCGGGAACGCCATCGAAACCGAGGTGACCTTCGGGGACCTCGTGGTCCTGAAGGGCCACCTGCCGCGAGCCACGGTCTCCTACCGCTTCGCGGGAGGAACGGTGGGCGATCGGACGCTCGTCGTCGTGGGCATGCCGCGTTTCGAGATCGGCGCGCGCTACGTCCTGTTCGCCGCGCCGTCCATCGACCCCCTCTGCCCCGCCGTGGGCTGGTGGCAGGGGCGGTACTCGGTGGTGCCGGCCGCGGGCGGTGGCGAGCCGACCATCGCCGACTCCGATGGCCGGCCGGTGTACGGGTTCGACCGGGGTTTCCCGCTGCTCTCTCCATCCCGCGAGGAACCCCGGCCGCTCGAGCTTCCGGCCTTCCTCGCGCTCGTCCGCGGCCTGACCGGGGACCGCGAGAAGAGGGAGCAGGAGGAGAAGCGATGAAGCGCGCCCTCCTCGCCCTCTCGTTCCTCCTCCTCCTGCCCGCCTCCGGGGGCTCCTACGTGGTCATCGGGACCCTGTGGGTCAACGCGAAGTGCACGTACCACCACGATCCCGCCACGATGGGCTCGGCGTACCTGGACCAGTTCCGGGCGGCGATGGACACGTGGACGAACGTGTCGGGTTCGCGCTTCGTCTTCGCCCATGGGGGCGCGACGACGGGCAACCTCTCCGAGACGAACGGCATCACCGAGGTGAAGTTCGAGAACCTGGGGATGATGGGCTACGCGGTGACCAAGCTGCAGTTCACCGGCGGCGTCACCTCCGAGGCGGACATCTCCTTCAACAACTTCATGACCTGGACGACGACCGGTGACGGGGTCAATCCCGACTTCCAGACCGTGGCGGTACACGAACTCGGGCACGCGGTGGGCCTCGACCACGTCTCCGACCCGAACTCCGTCATGCAGACGGGCGACCCGCGCGTGGTGCGACGCTCGCTCTCCGCCGACGACATCGCCGGGATCCGGGCGCTCTACCCCGACAGCGCCACTCCTCCGGATCCGGACCCGACCCCTCCGCCGCCGCCTCCCACGGGCCCCGACCTCACCGTGCTCTCCGTCATCTGCTCCCCGAACCCGACCACCCCGGGGGACGCGCTGGACGTCACCTGCCTGGTGAAGAACGTGGGCACCGGCCCCTCCGGCCCGTTCGACATCGATGCCTGCCTGAGCGCGTCCCGCCGCCCCGCGGCCAGTGACATCCGGCTCGGCCGCACGACCTCGCCGCTCGAACTCGAGCCCGGCGAGATCGGCGTGGGGCGGATGGAGGGCCTGACGATCCCCGATGGCCTGCTGCCCGGGTACTGGATGGTGGGCGTCCTCGTGGACCCCGATCGCGTCACGACCGACGGCAATCCCCGGAACGACTCCGCCTCCGCGCTGCCGGGCTTCCGCATCAACCGCGTCCCCCTGCTGCTCTGCCCCGGCGACTCCGTCCGCGGGAAACTGGGACCGCACGGGCAGGACTCCTTCCTGCTGCTCCTCCGCGGCGCGACGAAGGTCTCCTTCTCGGGCGCCACGGCCGGCGGGACGAACTTCCTGGTCCTCTACCCCGAAGGCTCGACGAAGTCGGTCGCCTTCACGACCCCGGCCTCGAAGAGCCGGATCCTCGCCGAGATCCTCGACACCGGGAACTACGAGCTGAGCCTCGCCAGCGGGGCGGAGGACGAGGTGCGGTACGGCCTCAAGACACGCGCGCTCCCCTTCTCGCTCACGGGCGAGGTCGAGGTCGACGGCGAGACCACGGTTACGCTCCCGGTCTACCCGCGGAGCGCTCTGAAGATCGCCATCGCGGTGCTCGGCGGCCCGCCGCCGGCTCTGGCGGTCTTTGGCGGCCCGGCCAAGATCCGGGCGAAAGGCGCGAAGATCGGCGTCACCGCGGTGGCCGAGGAAGACGAAGTCCGCCTCGTCTTCACCTCTTCCGGCGCCCCGGCGACCATCTTCTGGTCCGCGGCGGTGAAGCCTCCCTCGAAGGGAACGCTCCACATCCGCTGACCGCGGTCAGCGTCGCTTCGGCAGTTCCACGAGAACGCAGGCCCCGCCGTGGATCACGACGCAGCCGGCGGCCGTCGCGCGCGAGATCGCGCCCTCGGACTCCGCCCCGGGCTGCATCCACAGGTGCCGGATCCCCTTCGAGATCGCCTGGTCCACCACGGTCTCCGTGAAGAGCGGCGGCGTCACGATGGAGAGGCCGTGCACGCCCTCCGGCAGCGACGCGACGTCCCGGACCGTGGGGATTCCCTCGATCTCCTTCTCCCGGGGGTGGATGGGAGTGACGGGCATCTTCCTTTCCAGGTAGGCCCGCAACACCCGGTTCCCGTACTTGGCCCGGTCCGTGGATGCCCCCGCCACGGCGAAGGAAGTCCCGGACAGGAACGCATCGATCTTCTCGGTCGGGTTCATGGGCCCGATTGTACAGTTGACCTTCGAAATCTCCGTGCCGTTGGCGGATTCCGCGGGAGCGAGCGCCGCAGGCGCCCGCCGCCGCAGGCGGCGAGGAGAGGGAGACCGCCGGAGGCGGTCGACGCGGGGGAGGATCTGCCTCCCCCGCTTGATCTACAGCGCGGACGCGCCCGTCGCGACGAGGTTGCGGGCGTGCCCGCGCTGTGCCTGATTCACGCCGGACCGCCGAGAGCTTCGACGATCCGGCGGGCGAAAGCCGCGAGCGAGGGATCGCGCGCCCCCATGAGGAGGACCAGGTCCCCCCGTCGCACGCGCGGGAGGAGCCAGGCGAGCGCCTCGTCACGATCCGCGGGCGCCGAGGCCGGGAACGGCACCGGTCCGAGGTCCTCCACGAGATCCCGGGAGGAGATGTCCTTGACCGCCGTCCCGCCGGCGTAGAAGATCGGAAGCAGGCAGAGCCCGTCGCCTTCCCCCAGCGCCTCGCGGAACGCCTCGCGATACTCCGCCCGCAGGAACCGGGTCGGCCCGAAGCCATGGGGCTGGTAGAGCGCGATGACCCGGGCCGAAAGGGTCCGCGCGGCCGAGACCGCGGCGCGGATCTTTTCGGGGTTGTGGGCGAAGTCGTCCACCACGATCACCCCCTCGCGTGTCCGCGTCACCCCGAACCGCCGCGCGACGCCGTGGAAGGCCGCGGCCGCGCCGGCGATCTCCGCCGGCCCTATCCCGAGTTCCGCGCATACCGCGAGTGCGGCGAGGAGGTTGGCCGCGTTGTGGCGGCCCGGAATCGGGAGCCGGCAGGCGACGCCCGCGCGGGTGAGTGTCACGGCCCCGGGCAGGAGTTCCACCGACTCGGGCCGGACGTCCGCCGCTCCGCCGAAGCCGAACCTCGCCACCGCCGGCAGGTCGGCGAGGAGCGGATCGTCGGCGTTGACGATGGTGCGCTCCGAGTTCGCGGCGAGCGCGCGGAACAGGCCGACGAGTTCGGGCACCGGCTTGTGGTCCTTGCTGACGTTCAGCACCACGGAGAGCCAGGGGCGATACCGGACGAGAGTGCCGTCACTCTCGTCGGCCTCCACGATCAGGAGGTCGGATTCGCCGAGAAAGGCGTTCCCGACGAGCCCCCGCTCTTCGAGGCGGAGCAGGTTGGCGCCGGACAAAAGAGACGGCGACCGCCCGGCGGCGGTGAGGAACTCGAAGACCATCGCGGTGACCGTGGACTTCCCGCTCGTGCCCGCCACCGCGACCGTCCGCCGCGCGCGGATGTGCTCCGCGAGCAGGTCCGATCGGTGGAGGACCGGGATCCCGAGGCATCGGGCGGCCGAGAGATCCCGGTTGTCCCCCTCGATCGCCGTGGAGACGCAGACCGCCCCGGTCCCGGCCGTGATGCCGGATCCGTCCTGAGGGAAGATCCGGCAGCCGAGGCCGAGGAGCTTCCCGCGGAGGTCCGCGGTGTCCGGGCTCTCGTGGAACCGGTCGGACCCGCTGACTTCGGCGCCCGTGAACCGCGCGAACTGCGCGAGCGCGCTCATGCCGCTGCCGTAGATCCCGGTGAAGTGGAGGCTTCTCGGAAACGTGACGACCTTCCTTCTCCCGCGCCGGCGGGTCTTTCTGTCCGGCGGACAATATGGGCCCGTGAAGGACTGAGAGCGTGAGCAATAATCCCCCGCGAGCCGCGCCGGGGTCAGCCGCGAGTGGCGCTAGGAGCGACGAGGAGTCGACCTTACGGAGTCGGTCGGCGACGAGGAGCGACGACGCGCCGCGAAGCGGATCACCCCGGCCCGAAGGGTTGTCGGCCCCGGCATCGCGATCCTCATGCTCACCCTGGCCTGCGTGGTCTGGGGCCTGAGCTTCGTCTTCATCAAGGATGTGGACCGGTCCCTCGACCGGGACGACGGATGGTCCTGGTCCACGGCCGCCGCGTGGATCGTGGCCGTCCGGTTCCTGGCCGCCTTCGCCCTCCTCGCCGCCTGGCCCGGCGTGCTCCGGGGCTTCACCCGCCCCATCTGCAGGGACGGCCTCCTCCTCGCCATCCCGAGCGTCCTCGGTTACGGCCTGCAGGCGGCCGGGATGCGTGGCCTCGAGCCGGGCACGAATGCCTTCCTCACGAGCCTCTACACCCCCCTCACTCCCCTCCTCGCGTGGCTCGTCTTCCGGAAGATGGTGCCGCTCCGGGTCCTCCTCGCGGTGCCCGCGGCCCTCGCCGGCGTGGCCGTGCTCACGAGCGACGGACAGGGCGGATGGCTCTCGGCCTTCGGTCTCCACGAGGGCCTCGTCGTGGCGGGGGCGATCTGCTGGGCCGTACAGATCCTCCTCATCGACCGCTTCGGCCGGCGCCATGGTGCGGGCCCCTTCGCCGCCTCCCTCTTCCTCTGGACCGGTCTCCTCGCCCTCGGCGCTCTCGCCTGTCTGCGGGGCGGGGCCTCGGCGGGCGAACTGCTCGCTCCGCTCGTCCGCCCGGCCCTCGGGGTGCCGATCGGCGGTCTCGTCCTCCTCTCGACGATCTTCACGCTGGTCGTCCTGATCCGCTTCCAGCCCGCCCTGGACCCGAGCCGTGCCGCGCTGCTCTACCTGATGGAACCGGCGTTCGCGGCGGTCTTCTCGTACTTCCTCGAGGGCGAGGGGTTCGGCGGACGAAAGCTCGCCGGCTGCCTCGTCCTCCTCGCGGCGAACGCCGTGGTGGAGATCCGCTGGAGACGGTGATCAGGACGAGGCGTCGTGCTTCTTCCAGTCGAGTTCCGAGCCCCAGGTGCTGTGCGGGATCAGGTAGACGCCGAACATCAGTATGGCGGCGGCCAGCACCACGACCCGCCGGATCCGGATCCGGCCCGCCGGGAGGCTCCGCAGCGCGATGACGGCGCCGACCCACGCGAACCACATGAAGAGGATCTTGTTGTCCGTGAGGTCGTGGCCGAAGGGGAAGCCGGTCCAGTACGCGCCGAACGCCGCCTTCTGCACCAGGGGTCCGAAGAGGAGGCCGCCGAGAGTCATCGTCACGAGAGCGGCCCACGTCGACCGGCGCATCCCCTTCGGCCGGAAGGCCGCTTCGAGCCCGGCGAGCAGCCCGAAGAACACCGCAAGGAACATGAGCGCGATGTGCGGGACGAGGATGGCCGGAGAGACGGCGCCGCGGAACCGCACGATCGGGTCCCTCGCGGGATCCGCCGGCACGCGGACCTCCTGTCCCCTGACCGTGAGCAGGATGTGGTACTGGAGCTTTCCGGCCGCCGGCTGGGTCGGGAGGTCCACGGCGAGCGCCCCGTCCCCGCGGGCGAGCGGTACCACGGTCAGGGGATCTTCGGTCGGCCAGCGCCGATAGCGGATCTCTCCCGCGGCACCGTTCCCGGGATCGGGTACCGCCACGCGGAGGTCCCGTCCGGTGATCGCGGTCCGGGGCAGGCGGAACCGGTGGTCCGCTCCACCGGCCTCGAAGCTCCCCCTCCGCGGAGCGGAGGGGCCCGAGAGCCTCTGCCACGCGGCGGAGACGAGCGTCAGGAGGAACGCGACGACGCAGAGCAGGATCCCGACCCTTCCGGCCGTCATTTCGGAACCTTCCCGAGCCGGGCCCTCTGGAGCGCGGCGAGACCGAAGGTCCCCACCTCGGGCGCGCGGTCCTTCCCGCCCGTCGGCCCAGCGGGCCGGTAGCTCGTGATCTCGAAGTCCACGGCGTCCCCGAGGAACCGGTAGCGGGCCTGGATCAGATTTCCCTCCACGGTGAAGCAGGAGAAGAGCGTGTCCCCGACGAAGGCCGCATCGAGCACGATGCCGTTTCTCTCGTCGATCCGGAATCGCCCCGGCGACTCGCCCGGCAGGAGTTCGTAGGCGCGGACCTGCCGGCGCTCGCCCTCGCCGTAGACGATCGAGAAGCTCCACGCCTCGCGCCCCGGAACCGGCGCAAGGGCCAGTTCCATCGGGAACTCCGACGGGGCCCCGGCGGGCCCTTCCGCGCGGCACGTCCCCCGGTACTCCCCGGCGAACGACGCCGGGAATGCCGCCAGCGCCACCCCGTCCTTCGCCAGCAGCGCGGACAGCGCGGCCACGACTCCCACCGCGATCGCGAGGAGCGCCAGTGTCTTCATCGTCCCTCCGAGCCGGCCCGTCCGGTCTGCTTCGCGGCCCACGGGAAGATCCGCCCGAGCCCCTCGTTGAGCACGGCGAAGGAATCGGCCACGTCGAGGAGCGCCCAGTCCGCCACCACATCGGCGCCGAGCAGCGTTCGGAACACCTCGTCGCCCTCTTCCGCGGGCGCCGCCTTGTCGTCCCGACCGTAGACCATCAGGACCGGCACCCCCTGGCCGAGACTCGCGGCCTCCGCCGCGTCGAGCGCGAGGGGCGCGGCGACGAGGGCGAGGCCGGCGACCCGCGTCCGGTACTTCAGCGCGAAGGCCCACGCCTCCTTCCCCGCGGTGGAGAAGCCGAGGAGTATCACGCGGCGCTCGTGGAAGGGCTTCGCTTTCGCCTGCTTCGCGAGGAAGTAGTCGAGGGCCCGGTCGTTCGCGAAGACCGTGGGCGTGTGCGCGACGATGAACCCGCGGTCGGCCGCTTCCCGCTCCAGCGCCGCCTTCACCTTCGGCCCGCGGGTCTTGTCCGGGTCGACGACGAGGATCAGGCCCGGCAGGGGTTTCACGATCTCGAAGGAGGCGGCCTCGATGGTGGCCAGCGTTTCCGCCTCCTCCACGAGCACGGCGAGTCCGAGATCCTCGGGAAGCACATTCGCGGGGATCTCGGCGGCGAACTCGACCGGCCCGGCCAGGGCCTGCTCGGCGGGTACGGGGTCGAGCGCCCCCCGGACCGCGAAGTGTTCCACGAGCCGCTTCCCCGCGTTCTCCCCCGAGGTCACCGTGGTGATCGCCTGCCTCTGGAAAAGCACGGGACGGACGAGGGCTCCGGCGGGAAGAGCCGGTTCGGGGTTCTTCAGGCGCACTTTCGCCGTCAAGCGCGTTCCGGCGAGCGCGATCTCCGCCTCGATCGCCACGGCGGCCGGTTTCATGACCTCCTCGCGCGCCTTCGAGTCCCAACCCGGCCCGCTGAGCACGCTGTCGACGATCGTCAGGGGGGTGGCGAGGCTCGTCCGCACCTTCGCCGCCTTCGCCCGGACCTTCTGTCGCTCCGTGTGGGCCTTGACGGCGAAGAGGTCCTTCCAGCCGAGGTAGTCGTTGTAGTCCACGTGCCACGCGAGGAGGACGACCCGTCCCGCGAGATCGGACTCGGCGATCCGGGCGAGGAACTCCTCTGCCCGCGGACAGGACGTGCAGCCCTGGGACGTGTACAGCTCGATCAGGATCCGGTGGCGCGACGCCTCGGGCCCGCCGGTGGCGGCGCCGGCGGCGAGAAGCAGGGCCGCGCCGATGAACACGCACCTCATATCGCCCTCCAGCCCCCCCTCTTCCGCCCGCCGCGCTGACGCTCCCGGGAGAAGGGGGTGGACCTCGCCGGGAGAAGGCGTCGCGAGGAGTCGATTCTGTCTCCTCGGCCTCCCGGAGGCAACGGAGAAGGTGGCGCCGCCCCGAGGGGGCTGGTAGGTTGCCCGCGGAGGTGCCGATGAAGGCCATTCCCGCCGTCCTGCCGTGCCTGCTCGTCGCCTGCGTTGCGGCGGGCTCAGTGCTCCCGGCGGACCTCTCGACCGAGCTGGCTTCCGGGATCCGACCGGTGCCCGGCTTCTTCAGCGCGGCGGAGGCCTACTTCTCCCCCGATGGCACGCGGATCGTCTGCAACGCGAACTTCGAACCCGGCGCCCCCCACCACACCGTGACCATCTGCGCGAACGGAACGGAACCCGTGCGGATCAACGACCGGGGCGAGGATGCCTGCTCGTTCTTCACTCCCGACGGCCGGAGCGTCCTTTTCACATCCACACGCGATCATCCGGAGATGGCCGCCGGAAGCTGGCACGATGCTGACGACTACCCGCAGGGAGCGGAGATCTACCTCTGCGACCTCGACGGTGGGAACCGGCGCCGTCTCACGGACAACGCGTGCTACGACGCCGAGGTCACGATGTCGCCGGACGGCCGTTGGGTCCTGTTCGCGCGGCAGGAGAGGGGCCGCCTCGACCTCTTCCGAATGCGCCCGGACGGATCCGGGGAGACCCGGATCACCGACACGCCGGACTGGCAGGAGGGCGGATCGTTCTACCTCCCCGACAACGAGACGATCCTCTACCGCGCATGGAGGATCGAGGACCAGGGGAAGTCTCCGAAACCCATGTCTCTCTTCACGGTGAGAGACGACGGCTCCGGGGTACGGATGCTGACGCCCTACGACGGCCGGACCTGCTGGTCGCCCTACCCGGCGCCGGACGGCCGTCACTGCGTCTTCGCCAAGGTGTTCCCTGGTCCGGGGGGGCGACCGAACTTCGAGATCGTGTGGCTCGACATGGAGACGGGTGACGAGACCCGCCTCACGAACGACCCGGCCTTCGACGGGTTCCCCACCCTGTCCGGGGACGGCCGGACCCTCCTCTACTCCTCCAGCCGGGGCTCCCCGCCGGGTGAACGACGGATGAACATCCACACGATGGACCTCGGTCCGCTGCTCGAGGCGGAACGGGCAGCCCATCCTCGGGCGTCGAGGCCCACTTCCGGCCCTCATCCACGAGCATGATCGGGATCCCGTGGCGGATCGGATACTTGAGGCCGGTGTCGTCGCAGACGAGCCAGCACCCCTTCACCACGCGCAGCCGGCCCGGGTCGTCCCCGAGGTCCTTCCGGTGGACACCCACCGGGCAGCGCAGGATCTCCAGCAGATCTGGCCGCACAGGCAGTTCTTCTCCGCTCATGTGGTCCTCCGCGGACTGGTTTCTCCCGAGTCTACCCGACCTTCTCCACCGCCGCCGAGAGCGCGTGACCGTCGGCCTCGATCCTCGCGGCCTCGAGAAGGCCGTCGGTCCGTTCCATGGACACCACGAGGAGCTCCGAGGCGAGGAAACCGCCGTGGACGGCGAAGACCAGCTCCACGTCCGGGGATCCCGTGGACCAGCGCAGGCGGATCCGGTCCTCGATGTTGAGGCCGGTGTCCTTCCGCAGCACCTGGAGCTTCCGCAGGATCTCGCGCATGAGGCCCTCGACCCGGAGGTCCTCCGAGATCACGGTGTCGAAGGCCGCCCACGTGGCGCCGTCTTCCGACACGGTCAGGCCGTCCGGCGCGACGGCGATGAGCGAGAGGTCTTCCGGGGCGAGGGGGAAGCGGCGCCCGCCGACGGTCACCTCGAGATCCCGGTCGCCGGCCCGGAGGCCCGCGGCGAGCCGCGACCCTTCGGCGTCGATCGCCGCGAGGATACCCGGAAGATCCCGTCCCGCCTTCGGGGCGAGCGACTTCTTCACCGCCTGCACCCGGTAGGTGAGCGGCGATGGCGTTTTCGGCGCGAGGACCTCCACCTCCTTCACGTTCAGCTCCTCACGCAGGGTCGCCCCGAAGCGGGTCGCGGCGCGGGCCTCGACATCGTCCGCCGGGCCGATCGAAAGCTTCGCGAGCGGCTGGCGGACCTTCAGCTTCTTCGCCTCCCGGGCGGAGAGGGCGAGGCTCGTGAGCCGCCGCGCCGCGCGCATCTCGGTGCGGACCGCCTCGTCCACGCGGGCCGGATCGGCCACCGGGTAGATCGAGAGATGCACGCTCTCCGGGGCGGAGGCGTCCGCGCCGCGGGCGAGGTTCTGCCAGATCGCCTCGGTCACGAAGGGGATCATCGGCGCCGAAAGCCGCGTGACGGTCGTGAGGCACTCGTAGAGGGTCTGCAGGGCGGCCCGGCAGTCGGGCTCCTCGCCGCTGCCCCAGAACCTGCGGCGGTTCAGCCGGACGTACCACGTGGAGAGGTCGTCCACGAAGGCCTCGATGGCCTGCGCCGCCGACCGCATGTCGTAGTCTTCGATCGCCTTGCGGCAGGCGCTCACGGTATGGAAGAGCTCCGTGAGGATGAAGCGGTCGAAGTCCGGAAGCTCCGCGAACGGGACCTGCTCGGCCCCCGGCCGCCACGCGGTGAGCCGGGCATAGTTCACGAAGAAGCCGTAGGTGTTCCAGAGGGTGTTCAGGAACCGGCCGCGGACGTTCTTCAGGGGCGTGGGGCCGAAGTTCAGGTTGACGACGGGATCCTGCCCCACGTAGAGCCAGCGCATGGAGTCGGCGCCGAACTCCTCCACGGCATCGTCGAACCAGATCGCGTTGCCCCACGACTTGTGCATCTCCCGGCCCGTCTCGTCCCGCACGAGGGCGTGGCCCACGAGCGTCTTGAACGGGGCGATGCCCTCCATCATGGCACTCATGGAAAGGAGGGCGTAGAACCAGTTGCGGAACTGGCCCGGGAAGCACTCCAGGACGAAGTCGGCGGGAATCCACCTCTTCCAGTACTCGCGGTCCCGGGAGTAGCCCGTCGTCGAGTAGGGCACGATCCCCGCGTCGAGCCACGGGTTCCCCACGTCCCTGACCCGTTGCGCCACGCCCCCGCACTTCCCGCAGGCGATCCTCACCTCGTCGATCCACGGCCGGTGCGGGGAGTGCCCGTCGAAGGTCTCCCACCCCTCGACGGCGCGCGCCGCGAGTTCCTCGCGGCCGCCCATCACCTCGAAGGAGCCGCACTTCCCGCAGACCCAGATCGGCAGGGCGAGGCCCCAGAAGCGCTTCTTCGAGATCATCCAGTCGCGCATTCCGGAAAGCCACTCGAGCTCGCGTTCCTTGCCCCACTCCGGGATCCACCGGATGTCCTCCACCACCTTCCGGATCTCGTCGCGCCACCCCATGTCGATGTACCACTCCTCGACAAGGCGGAAGACGAGCTCGTCCCCGGTGCGCCAGCAGTGCGGATAGACGTGCGGGTACTGCTCCGTGGCGAGGAGCAGTCCCTTCTCCTTCAGGTTCGCGAGGATCGCCTCCACCGTCTCGCGCTCGGTGGCGCGCCGGCCGGCGAGGAAGCCGAACGGCTCGAGGAAGCAGGCCGCCTCGTCGAGGGGCGCGAGCTTCGGGAGACCCAGCGCCGTGCCGATCGCGTGGTCCACGTCGCCGCAGCCCGGCGCGATGTGGACGATGCCCGTGCCCTCGCCGAGGACCACGGTCGCCTCGCCGCGGGAGTCGCGCCCCCCGTCGATGACCCGGTGCGCGTCGCGCGCGCTCGCGGTCACGCCGCGGGAGGGGAACGGGAAGCCGCCCGGCAGCCCCTGCGCGGGCAGTTCGTCGAAAGGCCCGTCGTAGGCGAGTCCCACGAGGTCCCGGCCCTTCACCGTGCCGAGGACCTCGAAGCCGCCCCGCTCGTTGAGGAGCTGGGCAATCGTCTTCAGCTTCGGCACCCCCTCGATCCACTCCTTCTTCTCCCGGAACTGCCGCTCGAGGCGCGCGAACTCCAGGTTCCCCGCGGCGAAGAGGAGGACGTGACCCGTCCGCTTCTCGCGGACGCGCACGTAGTCGAGGTCCGCGTTCACCGCCGCCGCGACATTGCTCGTGAGCGTCCAGGGGGTGGTCGTCCAGACGAGGAGACTCTCTCCGGGCCGGTCCCGCAGGGGGAACCGGAGGAAGAGGGCGGTGTGGGCCACCAGCTTGCGCCCCTCGATGATCTCCATCTGGGAGTAGGCGGAGCCGGACCTCCCGGACCACGGCATCACGTCGGCGCCGCGGTAGATGAGTCCGCGATCGTGGCACTTCCGGAGGAAGCTCCAGATCGTGTAGTTGTTCTCGTCGGACATGGTGTAGTAGGAGTCGTCCCACCGCATCCACATGCCGAGCCGCACGGACTGCGCGGTCTGGACCTCCGAGAACTTCCGGACCCGCTCCTTGCAGTCCGTGACGAACCGCGCGATGCCGTACTCCTCGATCTCGCGCTTCTCCCGGAACCCCTTCTCCTTCTC
>JALOQY010000154.1 GCA_025459285.1 Planctomycetota bacterium
GGTAGTCGAGCTCGAGGGCCTTCAGGAACATGTCCCGGGCCTCGGCGAACCGTCCATCCCGGAGGTAGGAGGCCCCCAGCGCGTAGTGGACGTAGGGATCGGAGGGCACCGCCTTCGCGGCCATCAGGAAGCGATCCTGGCTCGCGACGGCGTTGCCGAGCCTCGCGTCCGCGAACCCCTGTCCGAGCGGTGGATAGAAGTAGTTCAGGGGGGCGAGCCCCCGCGCCTTCTCCAGCGTGGCGAGCGCCTCCTCGAGCCCCGCGGTGTCCGTCGCGGTGTGGCTCATGGCGAAGCCGAGCCCGGTCAGGGCCTCGGCATGGGCCGGATCGGCGGCCACCGCCTTGCCGAAGGCCGCCCGGGCCTCGGAGAACTGCTTCAGCGCGTAGTGCGCCGACCCCAGCGTCGTCAGCGAGGCGGCGTCCGTGGCGGATCCGAACAGCGCGATGGCCTCCTTCGGCCGGCCCATGAGGAGGAGCGCCCGGCCCCGGCCGTCCCGCCCGGCCACCTGCTCCTCCAGGGCGCCGATGCGTTCCGCCTCGGAGAAGTCGCCGATCGCCTTCTGGTATTCCCCGGCCGCGGCGCACGCATCGCCCCGCCGCAGGCGTGACTGCACGTCCCCGGGGGCGATGGCGAGGGCCTGGTCGAGCGCGTCGAGTTCGAGGCCGGGAAGACCGAGCTTTCGGAAAATCCTCGCCCGCCGCGCCTGCAGGGAAGCGGCCGGCTTCTCCGCCAGGGAGCGGTCGTAGAGGCTCAGTTCCTCGTCGAACCGGAAGGAGCGGTGGAGAGCCTCGCCCAGCCACAGGACGCTCTCCACGCTGCCCTTCGCCGCGGCCACGGCCTTCTCGAATGTCGAAACCGCGAGGGCCAGCCCTGTCGGACGGTTGTAGTTCGGGAGATCCGACAGGTCCATCACCCAGCGGCCGAGCGCGAGCAGCGCCTCCGCGTCGACATCCTTGATCCGATCCACCGCCCTCTTCGCGAAGTACCGGTTCTCGATCGTGTCGGCGAAGACGATCTCCCGCAGGTTCCTCGACTCCCGCGTCATCGTACCCGTCGTCTGCACCCGGCCGTTCGCCGTGTCGATCTGCTCGAAGTAGAACGGCATGGCCGCGTTCTCGGGCAGGAGGAGCGCGAACTTGGTGTGGCCGGCGTCCTTCTGCTCCTTCAGCATCGAGATGGTCCCGTACCACCGGGAGCCCGAGACGAGGATCAACAGGTCGTAGTCGCTCTCCTTGAACGTGAACCGCCCCCGCGACTTGATGGCCGCTTCTTCCCGGAGGGCCCGGTCCGCGTCGGTCTCCTCCTGTTCCTCACCCTCGTCGACCGGCACGTCGACATCGGGCGTGGACTCCTCGGCGGCCGCGACCGGCACCAGCGGCGGAGCCCGGAACCAGCGGAACCAGGCCGTCCCGGGGAAGAGGCGCACCGGCGGCAGGACCACCGGTGTCGGGAGGTCGCGCGGCACCGGGAGCATGACCGGGTCGAGCCGTTCGAGGTCCGAGAAGGGGATGAGGATGGTCCGGCCCCGTTCGGGCACGGAACTCGCGAGCGTCTCCCCGCCGGTCAGGATCTTCGCGAACCGGCGCTCCTCGGCGATCGACCCGTAGTCCTTCACATCCGGCGCGGCCACCTGCATCGTGCGCCCCGCGGGCACCGGTTCCGCCACGTAGGCCGAGCCGAGCCGGAGGCCACCCCAGCCGACCACGATCACGAGGACGATGACGAAGAGCCACTTTTCGCGGTTCATCGGGCAAGCTCCGAGTCGGGATCGATGTGGAGCGCGATGAGATCGAACTCCGCCACCACGAGGTCCTCCTGCCGCGCCCCGCGCTCGGGCGCAAGGCGCCGGAGTGTCTTCACCGGAACGAATGCCTTCGGGTCATTCAGCCGCTCGACGAAGGCCAGGACGGAGGCCGAGGAGCCGCGGACCGCGAGACTCACCGGGTACTCCCGCAGGAACACGTCGGCCCCCTCGAATTTCCCCTGGGCGGGAGGCCCGATGACGATGGTCCGGACGTCCTGCACCTGCTCGTCGATCGCCGCGTTCACCGTGCGGACGATGAGCCGCAGGGCCATCAGGTACCGCGGCGCCTCCGACGCCTGGAATTCCGGCCGCGCGAAGCCGAGGTCCTCGTCGATCGTGACGTTCGCCGGGCCGGCGCGCTCCACGAGGAACTCCCGTGCCTCGCCCACCAGTTTCCCGACACACTGCACCGGGATGGTCGAGGCGAGCCGCCGGTAGATCTCCCGGTTCTCCGGCGTGTCGCGGCCGATCAACGCGAGGATCTCCTGGATGATCTGGACGGGCAGCTCCTCGCCCTTCCGGGTCTCGCCGACGCGCGCCGCGACCTCGCGGGTACGGGCGTCGACGATCTTCAGGGAGCGGGCGAGCCCGGAGATCGTCTCCGTCGACGGCACCTCGAGCCGCTTTACCTCGAGGCGCTGCGTCGCCACGTCCCTCTCGAGGTCGGCCAGGCTCTGATCCGAGAGGCTCGAGCCGATGATCCAGCACACGAGCACGACGAGCAGGCCGCCGAGGATCTTCAGGATGAAGGTCCGGTGCTGCTGCCAGAAGCTGTCCATGCCTGCGCTCCTGTCTCCCGCCTATTCCACCGGCGCGAACCGGAAGGTGAAGTCGAAGGTCTTGCCCTGCTGCAGTGCCTCGGCCTTGAGGTCCACGCCGGGCTGCGCGGACGCCTCCGCCTGAAGAGCCTGCACGAAGTCCGCGTGGACGTCCGAGGGCCGCTTGCGGAGCTGCTGGATCTCGGCCCGGAACCAGACCCGGACCCGGTCGACCTCGGCCTCCGGGTCGCGCTCCACGCCCGTCTGGACCTGGGTCAGATGGATCTCGTCGAACTGCTGTCCGCGCACCACGGCATGCGTCATGGACAGCGCCCGCTGCAGGGCCGGCCCCGTCGCCACCCGGTCGCGCAGGTCCACCCACTTGCGGACGGTGTTCGCATACTGCCCCCGGATCCGCTCGTACTCCCTCTTCTTGTCGCCCCCTTCGCGGACCTGGGTCTTGAGCGCCGCGATCTCGGAGGTCGCGGCGGCGTGGTCGCGCCCGGACGTGAAGAAGAGGATCCCGATGAGCACGGCGACCGCGAGCCCGGCCCCCACCATCCAGAGGTCGCGCTCCATGAAGCGCTGCTTCTTCCGGAGGTGCTCGGGCAGGATCTCCAGCACGAGCGGACCGCCCGCCCCCGCCATCATGGCGAGCCCCAGCGCCACCGCGAGTCCGGCCGGATCCTTCCGGAACGTCTCGGCGTCCTCTTCGGGCAACCCCGAGAGATCCACGTCGTCACTGGGATCGAACAGGTCCACCGGGAGCCCGACGTTCGTGGCCAGGTACTCCCGGAAGCCCTTCAGGTTCGCCCCCCCGCCGCCGATGACCACGCGGGAGAGCGTCACGTCCTTGAGCTTCGTCTGCGCCTTGCAGAACATCACCGACGAGTGGACCATCGAGACGAACTGGCCGGTCACGCCGAGCACGGCGTTCGAGACCTTCTCGGCCAGGGCATCGGGGTACTTCGCCGACGACTTCGGAGTCACGTCGGCCTTCTGGATCTTCATCTTCTCGGCGCGGTCGTAGGGCGTCTGGAACTGGCCCATCACCGCCTCGGTGAAGAGGCGCCCGCCCCCGGAAACGTTCCGCGCGAAGATGAGCTTCCCCCCCTGCTGGATCGCGATGTCGGTGTTCTCCGCACCGATGTGCATGAGCATGACGAACTCGTCCGGATCGTACTTCGCGAGCTTCTCCCAGGCGTGGAAGAACGCCACCGCGTTCGGGCAGGCCCCCCGCAACTTGAGTCCCGCGCGATCGAGCACGGAGATCCGCGGGAGGAGGGCCGCGTTCTTCGTCAGGGCGACGAGCACCGTGTTGTCCGCGGAGGCCGACTCCGGCAATTCGAGCCGGGCCCAGTCCGCGGAGACCTCGCCCCCCGACTGCTCGCTGACCTCTTCGATCTCGAACTTCATCAGCATCGCGAGCCGCCAGTCCGGAACCGGCGGCACGTGGGTGTACCGGACGATCAGGTCGCGCCCCGTCAACCCGAGGGCGGTCCGCCCACCCCGGGCGGCGGCGCCGGCGAGCAGACCGGCCAGACGGTCGACCTTCGCCCCGTCGAGCGGCCGCTCCGCCATCTCGGAGTCGAGCTTGAGGTTCGCGACCCGCGAAAGGCGGACCACGCTCCCCTTCACCCGCGCCTGGACCACCTTCACGGAGTGCGAGCCGAGAACGACACCGGTGCCGGTCCCTGCCATGTTCGGTCTCCTACCTGCTCTCGAGGCCTTCCTTCAGTTCCTTCAGCGCCGCCGCCGCTTCCTTCGCCGGCTCGGTGCCTTCGTAGCGCGACACCACCAGTTCGAGGAAGACCACCGCGAGCGCCTTCTGCCCGCTGCTCTTGAAGTCCTTCGCCCGGGCCAGGAGCCCCTCCGCCGCCGACCGGCGGCCCTGCTCCGAGAACCTGCCGAGCGCCTCGTCGATCTGGCGGACGAGATCCGCGGCGTCGTCGGCCACGGCGGGGTACCCCGTGAAGCTCTCCGAGAGGCGCACCGCCTCCTTCCTGGCCTCGGAGAGGTCCGCGACGTCGAAGAAGTCACGCGCCGCCGCGAACGTGGAGCGCGCCTTCTCGAGCCGCGTCGCGCCGTCCGTCTTCAGGGCCGCGATCTCCTGGCTCGCCTGCCCGAGCGCCACCTCGTCGAAGGGGAATTCCTGGAGCACCCGCGCATAGAGGTCGATCGCCTCGCCGAGGTTCCCCGCGCCCCGCGCCGCCCGCGCCTGCTGGACCAGGCGGCCGGCGTCCTGCTGCATCGCGGTGAAGTCGTAGATGATCTCGAGCTTCTTCGGCCCGGAGCCCGCGGGCGCGAGGAACAGGAGCCGGAGCCCCCGGCTCGTGTCGAGTCGCAGGCGGAAGGCCTCGTCGGACGAGAGGATGAGCCGCCGGGACAGGGCACCGATGATGACCTTCTTCACACCGCTCTCGTCGGAGTCCGCCGCGAGTCCGGCCGCCATCTCGTCGCCCGACACCGACGCGCCTTCGGCCAGGTAGCCGCGCGCCACCGTGAACCCGAAGCCCGTCGCCCCCGTCTCCCCCGGCGCCTTGACTTCGTACTCGACGGTCAGGCGGTCGCCGGTCATCGCGAAGGCGAGCGTCACCGGCACTTCGGATCCTCCGGGGACGAGAAGCCGCCCCTCCACCCGCGCCTCCGTCTCGCTCCCGCTCTGCCGGTCGATCCGGAAGCATGTCTCGGTCGCGGCCAGGGCGCCATCCGCGCCGTAGGCGACCGGACCGCCGTTCCACAGCAGGAACTCGCCGGCCTTCTGCACCGCGACCGCTCCCTGGGCACACAGCGTCATGTCATAGCCGGGGCAGCGGAACTTCACGGTCCCCGCCACGGCCTGCTCCCCGGTCTCACGGAACACCACGTCATCGAACCGCGCCGACCCGCCGCCGGCCACGAGGAGGAAGACCTGGGCGCGCTGCGCGCCCGGCGGGGGGGTCACGATCGCCTTCACCTGGTTGAACTCGCCCGGCCCGCCGAAGGGGGCGATCGCTGACCGCACGACATCGGTCTCGCCGCGCGCCTTCTCCGGGAGATACCACTTCACGCCGACGGTCGCCGCCGTCCCCGGCGCCCCCGGCTTCACCCACGCCGAGATCTCGTAGCGGGTTCCCGCCGAAACGTTGAGCATCCGCTCCCAGGTGACCACCGTGGGGACGAAGCCCTCCGAGGGGCCGATCACCTGCAGCGCCGCCTGCCCCTGCCGCGCCGGCCCCTGGCTGACGGTCGCGCTGCCCGTCTTCTCGCCTTCGACCTGCCAGAGCGCCGCGCCGGATTCGAAGGAGAAGTCGTCCACGCGGTTCTGGGCCTCCTCGCGGACCCCGGCCACCTCCTCGACTCCGAGAAGCCCCTTCGCCACGTCCGGCTTCATGGCGAAGAAAGCGCCCGCCCCCCCGAGGATCAGGAGGAAGATCACGACCCACACGAGCGACGCGCGCCGGGCCCGCTTCACCCGGTCGAAGTCCATCTGCTCGCGCATGAGGCCCCACTCCGCCTCCGCCTCCTCCTGCGCGGCGAGGGTCTGCTCGTAGTCGGCCACCGCGGGGTCCATGAAGACGAAGGTCGTCTTCCCCAGCCGGATCCGGGCGCCGTGGTTCAGGGCGACCTCCGACACCGGATCCCCGTTCACCACGGACCCGTTCGTGCTGCCGAGGTCGCGCAGGACGAAGCCGCCCGCTTCCTTCGTGACCTCGCAGTGGTAGGACGACGCCATCGTGTCGTCGATCGCGATGGTGTTCGATTCCTTGCGGCCGATCGTGGTGCGGTCCGTCGCCAGCGGCACCACTTCGCCCTTCCGCGGACCGGAGGTGAACACGAGCCGGCATACACCGACGTGCTCCCCGGCGACCGCCCGGGGCGCCTCCTCCTTCAGGAGGAACCGGAGCTTCGTCGCGCCGATCTCGATCACGTCCCCGTGCGAAAGGACCGCCCGGTCCTTGCCCACGCCGTTGACCTTCGTGCCGTTGCGGCTCTTCAGGTCCGTGACCTCGTAGCCGGAGGCGATCTTCAGGATCTGGCAGTGTCTCCGCGAGCACGCCGCCTCGTCGAGGTGGATCGCGTTGGCCGGGTCCCGGCCGATGGTCACCGAGTGCTCGGTGATCTCGAACGTCACGGGGGGGTTGTCCGGCCGCTCGATAACCAGTTTGGGCATGGCAGGATCCTCGATCGCCGGGGAGCAGGGCCGCTCCGCGGGACAGGGATCGCCCCCGGCCCGCCCGGTCCTGCTCCTCGATACTGACTCCTCGGTGAATCGCGAGAGCCCGAAACCGCTCGCGCCTTCCTTCCACGGCCACGACCACTCCCGCGCCCGGGCGCGCACAACGCCCGTCTGCCGTCGCCTTCGAGCACGGTCGAGACACCATGATAACCGCACCCTCCCGGCGTGCGTCGCCCAAAAACGGCCCGCGCCCCGCCAAGGGGTTACGGCGACGGACCGGCGGGGGGGGTCGTTCCCTCCGCCGCTTCCTCGTCCTCCTCCGGGGGACCGCCGAGCCCGTACCGCGTGAGCTTGTTCCGGAGGCCCAGCCGGGAGAGGCCCAGGGCTTCCGCCACACGGGTCCGGTTCCCGCCCCGACGCTCCATCTCGGCGGTGATCACGGCCCGTTCGAGGTCTTCCACCAGATCGTGCAGGCTCCGGCCCGCGGCCCGCGGGACCTCCGGCAGGGCCGGAGCCGCCCGCAGCTTCGCCGACAGCGTCTCGGCGGTGATCCGATCCTCGGAGAGCGCGAGTGCCCGGCGCATCTCGTTTCCGAGTTCGCGCACGTTTCCCGGCCAGGGATACCGCACGAGCAGATCCAGCGCGCCGCTCTCCAGAGGCTTCACCGGCACTCCCATTTCGGCAGACATCTCCCGCAGGAAGTGCTCCACGAGGAGCGGGATGTCCTCCCCCCGGGCCCGGAGCGGGGGCATCCGCACGCGCACCACCACGAGCCGGAAGAACAGGTCGTCGCGGAACCGGCCTTCGCGGAGGAGCGCTTCGATGTCCCGGTTCGTCGCGCTCACGATCCGCACATCCACCTTGCGGACCTCCTTCGCGCCGACCCGTCGCACCTCGCCCTCCTGCAGCACTCGGAGGATCTTCTTCTGCATGTCCGGGCTCATGTCCCCCACTTCGTCGAGGAAGAGCGTGCCGCCGTCGGCCAGTTCGAAGAGCCCCGGCGCGCTCTCCGTGGCTCCGGTGAAGGCGCCGCGCTCGTGGCCGAAGAGCACCTTCTCGATCAGCGTCTCGGGGATGGCGCTCACGTTCTCGCTGACGAAGGGCCCCTCGCGCCGCGGACCGTTGAAGTGGAGCGCCCGCGCCGCCAGTTCCTTGCCGGTGCCCGATTCCCCCTCGATCAGCACCGGCACGTTCAGGTCGGTCACCTTGTCCAGGACCCCGAGGATCCGACGGATCTCCGGCGAGCGCCCCACGATCTGCCGATAGTCGTACCGGAACTCCAGCTCCTTCTGCCGCAGCCGCAGGTCCTCCCTCGTCTTCGCGAGCTCCGCGGAGAGCCGGGCGTTCAGTTCGGCCACTTCGCGGGTCCGACGCGTGAGCTCACCCGCCCGGCGGTGCATCAGGATGGCCAGCGTCGCCTGGTCGGCGAGGGCTTCGATCACGCTCACGTCCCGTTCCGAGAACGCGCCCCGCGCGATGCGGTTGTCGAGGTAGAGCGCCCCCAGCACCCGCTCCCCGGCGACCAGCGGCACGGACAGGACGGACCGCAGCTTCAGCGCCGCGACGCTCCTCATGCCCGCCCACCGGTCATCCGCCCCGGCATCGGCCGAGAGGACCGCCCGGCGGGTGTCCATCGCCGAGAGCGCGATCCCCCGGCTCACTTCCGCCTCCGGCGCCACGAGCGGGTCCCCCTCCATGTTCCGGGCCGCGCGGACCGCGAAGGATTCTCCCCGCCGCACGAGGAGGAACCCGCGTTCCGCGCCCGCCAGGTCGATCGCGGCATCGAGGAGGAGAGGCCACAGCCGCTCCGGGTCCCGCTCGGCGAGGAGCCTCTTGTTGATCTCGAGGACGGAGCGGAACCCCCCCGCGAGGAGGCGCTCGTCGGCCGCGGGGTCCACCCGCACCGAGCGCAGGCCCACGGACGGGGTGGGCGGCGCGGCGGGCGGCGCCGGCTCCGGAGCCGGGGCGACGGCGGCGACCTCGGGCTCGTCCCGGAGCACCGCCTCCAGCGTCACGCGCGTGGAGCCGATCTCCAGCCGGTCCCCCGCCACGAGCGCCCCCTCCACCGCCGGCCGCCCATTGTGCCGGGTCTCGCCACCCGAGAGGTCCCGGAACCGCAGGCCGCCCGCCCCCCGGAGTATCTCCACGTGACGCTTGCGCGCGCGCTCGTCGAGGAGCGGGATGTCCGCGGCCCGGGACCGCCCGATGACGATGGGCTCCCCCCGGATCCGGTAAAGCTTCCGCTCGTAGGGCGATTCGACGATGAACTTGTACATGACGAAGAAGACAGGCTACCACGCCGGGGAAGCCGGATCCCCGGGCGGCCGGGTCACCGTCCGCGGACGTCCTCGCAGGCCTTCCGCGCGCCGGCCTCCCACCGGTCCGGCGGGACCTTCGCCGCGGCCCGGGCGAAATGCTCCCGGGCCCGCAGGAAGCCGTCGCCCTCCGGCCGGCGGTCGAAGTTCCATACATCATAGTAGAGGAGCGCGATGTTCAGGTTCGCCTCGAAGTGCTCCGGGTCGATGGCGAGGGCCTGCCGGTAGAAATCCATCGCCTCCGCCGCCCGCGCGTCGCTCGCCGGGTCGGCCTTGAGCGCCGCCCGGCCGAGGCCCACGTAGACCTCCGGCGCCCGGGGCGCGATCCGGCGCGCCCGGTCGAACACGGCGGCCGCCTGCGCCGCGGCGGCCTCCCGGTCAAGCGCCACCTGCGCCAGAGCGAGGCACGCGTTCCCGAGGTTCAGGAGGACGCCGAGGTCGCGCGGCGATAGCTCCTCCGCCTTCCGGAACGCTTCGACCGCCCCGTCGATCTTCCCCCGACCCATCCGCGAAACACCGAGGCCCGTGAAGCCCTCCACGCGATCC
Source organism: Planctomycetota bacterium (assembly GCA_025459285.1). Lineage (GTDB taxonomy): Bacteria > Planctomycetota > JAJSAM01 > JAJSAM01 > JAJSAM01 > Prado167. Next base: position 9,583 of record JALOQY010000154.1, read on the forward strand.
GGCTCCTCCTCCGTGAGTGCGGCGAACACGGCCTCCGCCGGCACATGCCGGCCGAGCCGGTTGAGGACGGTACCGAGGTTCCTTCGCGCTCCACGGTCGAGCGGGCGGGACTTCGCCACCCGTTCGAGCAGTTCCGCCGCCTCCTCGAGAGCCGGCCGGTCATCCGGCCTCGACGCCGCCAGGACCTGTGCCAGCGTCGCCGCCGGCTCCGGCGCTCCGGGCCAGGCGAGACAGGCCGGCCGGAGCACGGACAGCGCCTCCTCCGCGCGCCCCTCGACGAAGAGGAGCCAGCCGAAGAGCGCCTCCGTCCGCGGATCGTCCCGCCGCCGCCGGGACTCTCCGAGTGCCCGGCGCGCCTCGGCGGTCCGGTTCTCGGCGAGGGCCGCCATGCCGAGCAGCCGGTGCGTGTCGGCCGTACTCCCGCCCCGGTCGCAAAGACGCAGGAGGAGCCGCTTCGCCCGCCCCCGGTCCCCCGCCCGCAGCGCCGCCTCCGCCAGGGCGTCCACGAGCACGGGGTCCGCCGAAGGGTCCTCCCCGCGGGGACCGATCAGGGCCAGCGCGCGTTCCGGCGCCGCGAGCGATTCGGCGATGGCCCGGGCCTCCTCCGGCCGCCCGGCCTCGAACCACCGCCTTGCGTCGGCGATCCGGTCACCGGGCGGATCACCGCAGGCCGCGAGGATCGAGAGGAGGCAGAGGGAAGCCCATCGACACATGCCGGTCATGCTAGCAGCCTGTCCGGGCCAGAAACGATCTCTGCGGTGCGACCCTTTGCCCCGACGGGCGGCCAGCGAGCTACACTCTCGGGATGCGCGCCGGACCCTCCGCCGCCATCCTCGATGTCGTCCTCCTCCTTGCCGCCTGCTCGCCGGCGCGGCCGGATGACGCCGCCTTCTCTGTCTTCGCCTCCGGCATCCCCGCCCCCCGCGCCGTGGCCGCGGCGGGAGGCCGCATCCACGTCCTCGACGGGACCGGCCGGCTCCTCACCTTCGACGCCGCCGGGCGGGAGATCCTCGCCCTCGAACTCGTGAAGACCGCCCGCGGCTTCCCGGCCGGCATCGTCGTGGCGGAGGACGGGCGGCTCTTCGTGGCCGACGCCCATGAGTCGCGCGTGCTGATTCTCTCCCCCGACGGCGGGAAGCTCGGGAGCTTCGGCCGCTATGGCAGCCGGCCGGGGGAGTTCGTCTACCCCCAGCGGATCGCCTTCCTCGAAGGCGAGACCTTCGTCACCGAGTTCGGCTTCGAGGAGAACAACCGCGTGCAGGTCTTCGGTCCCGGCGGGGAGTTCCGGCGCGCCTTCGGGGGCTTCGGCACCTCCGGGCTCCGCTTCCAGCGCCCCTGCGGCATCGCGGTCACCCCGGGCGGCGACCTGCTCGTCGCCGACGCCAGCCACCGGGTGCTGCGGATCAGCCCCGACGGGGTTCATCGCGGGGACATCGGCCGGCCGGGCCGGGAGCCCGGCGCTCTCGACTACCCCTTCGGCCTCGCCGCCGACGCCGACCACCTGTTCGTCTGCGAGTACGGGACGAACCGCGTATCGCGCTTCCGGCACGACGGCGCCTTCGCCGGCTGCTTCGCCCCTCCGCCAAAGGACCCCGCTTCCTTCCTCCATCCGCGTGACCTGTCCCTCGACGGCCGCTTCCTCTTCGTGGCCGACACCGGCCGGGACCGCATCGTGCGCCTCGCCCCGGACCGCCTGCGCTGGGAGGGGACGCCTTGAAGGGCCCGCTCCTCGCCGCTCTCGTCCTCCTCGCCGCCCCCCTGCCGGCTCGGGCCGACGTCCTCCTCGAGCTGCGCTACGGCCACGGCGGCCACGCGGTGGCCGGCGCCGCCACGCCGGTGACACTCGCCGTCACGAACCGCGAACCGGCGGCCGTCACCGTTTCCCTCGAGGTCGAACTCCCCGGCGGCGACTCGACGCTCGCGGAGGCCTGGCTCGGCGCTGGCGCGGCGAAAGACCTCACGGTGCTCATCCGGCCGGACGTCTTCGCGCGCCCGCGCATCGTCGCGCGGTTCGACCGGGACGTCGCGGTCGCGCTCGGAGATCGGGCGCCCTCGGCCCCGACCCGCCTCACGGAGCTCGAACCGCCCGCCGGCGGGACGGTCTTCTCCACCGGCGACCTCCACGTCCTGGCGGCAGGCTCCGGGGGTCGGGTGCTCCCCCCCGCCCCCGACGGCGTCAACGCCTTCGCCCTTCCCGAGGACCACCTCCACGATCTGCCCCTCGCCTATGATGGTCTCGACGCCGTCTACTGGCGCAACCCCGCGGAGGAGCGACCGCCGCGGCCGGAGACGGTCCGCGCGCTCCTGCGCTGGGTGGCGCTCGGCGGCCGACTCGTCGTCTCCGCCACGCGTCGCCCGGAAGCGCTCTCCGCCGCCGGGCTCGCCCCCTTCCTGCCCGCCGAGCCCGGCCCGCCGGAGCCCCGCGCCGACTACTCGTTCGTGGCCCGCGCCCTCCTCGGTCACCGGACCGACCCCTCGGACGGGGAGCCGCCGCCCGTGGGGCCACTCGTGCCGCTGCGCCTCCATCCCGGACCGGGAACCGCCGGCTCCCCCGTTGCCGCCGAGGGCCGGCTCGGCTTCGGGTCCGTCGCGATCCTCGCCTTCGATCCCGCCCGCTTCGAAGGCGCCCGCGGCGCTCTCGCCGCATCCGTGTGGCTCGCGGTCCTCGGCCACCCGGACCCCGATCCGCTCGCCGGGCTCGCCCGATTGACGGGCGACCTCGGCGACCGCTCCGCCCTCCCCCGGGAGGCCGATCTCGTCTCGGAGATCGCCCGCACGCTTCGTGTGGACACCGTCACTCCCCCGCCCATGGGCCTCATCTCGTTCCTTCTGGTCCTCTACATCCTCGCCGTCGGCCCCCTCGACTACTACCTGCTGCGCCGGTTCCGCCTGCTCCACCTGTCGGCGCTGTCGCTCCTCCTCCTCGCGGCGGTCTTCTCGGCCACCATCTTCTTCCTGTCGGCCTGGTTCTTCTCCGGCCCCCCCGTGGTGAACCGCGTCACGCTCGTGGACGTCGCTCCGGACCCGGCGGCCGAGGGCGCCGACCTTGTCCGAGTGGAGGACTTCGCCTGCTTCTACGCCCCGCGCGGGCGCACCGTGGCCTTCGAGTTCGCCGATCCCGGCGCCATCGTCGCTCGCCTCGCCCTCCCGGATGAATCGGACGGCACGGCGGGCGCGGGTTTTGGCGGGGGCTCCCTCCGCGCGGGGCCGGCCGCCGGGGCCGCGCTCACCGTACCCTTCCGCTCCGCCCGCCTCGCCCGCTCCGTTTCGATCCGGTCCGAGGTCTTCCCGCTCTCGGTGGCCGCGCGACCCGGCGAGCCTCTCCGCGTGACCCACGGGCTTCCCTTCCCGCTCTACGGCGGCGCCCTCGCGCTCGAGGGCGGTCTCCTCCCCCTCGCCGGCGGTCCGGGGGAGCCCGGCGAACCCCGCGAGCGTCTCGCCCCGCTCGCGGAGAGCATCCTCGCCCGATCCGTTCCCGGCTTCCGGGCCCGCTCTCCGGTGGTGTCCATCGCCCCCCCCGCCGCCCGGATCCTCGCCCGGTACGGCCTCGAGCGCGGCCTGGCCCTCCGCTCCGGCGGCCGGCTCTTCGCGGCGTGGACGGACGCACGCGACCCCCTCGGCCTGCCGGGGGCCGGG
>JALOQY010000471.1 GCA_025459285.1 Planctomycetota bacterium
CCCGCGGATTCACCGCCGGTGACCACGAGGATCTCCGTGATGCCGGCGTCGACGAGCGTCCGGATGGGATAGTGGACCATGGGGCGATCGTAGATCGGCAGCAGGTGCTTGTTGGTGACCCGGGTGAGGGGGTCGAGACGAGTCCCCAGACCGCCGGCGAGAACGATGCCTTTCAACGGTGGATCTCCCTGGTTCGCGATGCGGGCCAAACCCCCGCCCGGAATGATGGTAACGGGCGCGGCACCCGAGCGTCAATTCCCGTGCCTTGCAGACGGCCCGGCAGGAACCCCATCCCGTGTGGCAATCGGTGAACGCGAGGGAGCCGATGTCCAACCGGATGGACGCCGGTCGGCTCACGGTGGTCCCGCGCGAACGCGGAGGGCCCGATGGGACGTTGTCAGGAAACGTGCCGCCAGTCTGCCTCGTCGACGGGGTTTCGCATCTTCCTGCCGCCCGCCCCGCGGCGCGCGACGGTGGCGCCCGTGCTCGCGGGGACGCCGGGCCGCACGGTGACCGGTGGGGTCGGTGGTTCGGCGGCTGACTGGCACGTTTCATGCTCGCCGGGTGTCGCGGCAGGTCGGCACGCGGGCCGGCCGGAGCTCAGAAGGAGTGACTTTGGGGAGGACGCTTTCGGCAATTATCGGGGCGATGCTCCTGGTCACGGCCTGCGCCGGAACGCCCGAGCCCTCTCCGGGGGACCCGGCCCTGAACCGGGCGCTGGCCCGGTATGCCCCGCGCCGGGAGCCGGGCCCGGAGTACCTCGTGGAACCTCCCGACGAGCTCCTGCTCACCGTGACCGACAACCCCGAACTGGAGACCCGGGCGCCGGTGCGACCCGACGGGCGGATGTCCGTTCCGCTCGTCGGAGACGTGCTCGTGGGAGGGCGCACCGTCGCGACCATCGAAAGGGAACTCGAACAGAAGCTGTCGAGGTACATCCGGCGCGCGGATGTGACGGTGACGGTCACCGCCTTCAGGTCGAAGCGAGTCTATGTATACGGCGAGGTGGAGCGTCCGGGGGCGTATCCGTTCACCGGGCGTGATACCGTGGTGAGCACGATCGCCCAGGCGGGGACGCTGAACTGGAGGGCCGCGCCCAACGGGATCCAGGTCACACGGGGAGATCCCCTGAATCCGACGATTCTCCCGGTGCGGCTGAAGGACATCGTTCTGGACGACGACGACGCGACGAATTGGATGCTCGCCGCGGACGACATCGTGTGGGTGCCGCCGACCACCATGGTCAAGGTGGGCGACGTCATGCGGGAGATCTTCTGGCCGTTCCAGTGGCTCCTGGCGCCGGTGCAGGCATACGGGACCGTGGAGGACGTGCGGGACTGATGGCGAGAGCGATGGACATCCTCGATGTCGCCGGACTGCTCAGACGCAAGTGGATGCTCGCGCTGGCATCGGCTCTCGTGGCCTTCGTCGCGGCGACGGTGGGCAGCCTGTTCCTGCCGCTGCGGTACGAGGCGACGACGAAGGTCCGGGTCCTCGACAACCGCGCGCTCCACGACATCTATGGCTCGCGGCTCGCGGGTGTCGAAGGGGCCACGGAGAACGTCCGGGCGATCCACGAAGAGATCCTGTCCCGGGGAAACCTCCTCGCGCTGCTCGCCGAACTCGGGCCCGACGCACGGGACCGCGGTGGAACCTCGCGTGACCGGGTGATGGAGCAGGAGCGGCGGATCCGGGAAGTCGGCGGGGCCACGAGGGTGGACCTGGTCGAGACGACACGCGGGCAGTTCATCTTCCGCATCTCGCATCGATGCGCGGATCCGGCGCTTGCCCAGAAGATCGTGAACCGCCTGAGCTCGGGGTATCAGGAGCGCCTCCACCGCTCGCAGAAGGATTCGGCCGGCGAAGCCCTCGAGGTGGTGCGCCGGAAGATCGAGTCGCTGGAGTCGGAGTATCGGGCGGCGACGGACGAGTTGGCGACGTTCGAGGAAGTTCACGCGGACCATCGGTTCGGGCGCAGCGATGACACGCGTGTCCGCCATGCCAACGAAGAGGAGAGCCGCAGCCGTTCGGCGCTGGAACTGGAGGCCGCGGAAGCCCAGCTCGAGGAAGTCCGGCGCCGTCTGGGGAGAGAGCCGGAGTGGCTCGATGTGGAGGAGGAGGAGTCGAAGGAGCCCGTGGCGGTGCGGATTCGGGAGGAGATCCGGGCCGCGGAGGAGGTGCTTGCCGCCCTGCTCGAGAAGTGGACGGAAGCACACCCGGAGGTCCAGTCCCTGGAGCGGCGCCTCCAGCTGAAACGCGAGGCTCTCCAGTCGGAACTGGCGCGGGACAGCCGCCGCACGAAACGCGAACCGAATGCGGCCCGAGTCGCCCTGGCCCGGGCGGAGTGGGAGCTCATCGGGACGATCGAGCTGAAGCGGCGTGTACTCGAGGACCACGAGGCGAGACTCTCGGTGCTGACGGGCCTGCTCGGCGCATACCCGGAACTGAAGAAGCAGTGGGAGGCGCTCGTGGACCGGCGGCTCGCGCTCCGCGCCCAACTCGGCGCGCTCCGGGACCAGGAGGAGTCGGCGAGGATCACGTGGCAGGCGAAGACTACCGGGAACACGCTCATCTTCGAAGTGCTGGACCCTCCCACCTGCCCGTTGACACCGGCGAGCCCTGATCGGGCGCTGATCGCCGTCGTTTCGGTCCTCCTGGCGGCCGGAGCGGGGATCGGGGTCGCATTGGGATCGGACCTGCTCGACACGACCTGTCGCAGCGCGGCGGAAGTGGCGGAGGCTTCCGGCCTCGGCGTCCTCGTGTCCATCGGACGGATCAATGACCGGTGCGAACGCGTTCGAGCCCGTCGTGGTCAACTGCGGCGAAGGGGGGCGCTGGTCGTGCTCATCCTGGTCGCCATCGGGGCGGGCGTGGCGCAGGTGACCGTCGGAGTGGAGATCCATGAGCTGCTATCGCGACTTGCCGGGTAGCGCCTCGGCGGATCCCGGCGGTGGTGGGGGGGGGGTGCGGATC
>JALOQY010000472.1 GCA_025459285.1 Planctomycetota bacterium
CGCCGTCCGCATGCGGACGCTCTTCGATGCCGTGTCGAACTTGTCCGCCCGCTCGAGCCCCTCGGAGAGGAGCCACGCGATCGCCTCGTCGTCCCGGAGCGCCCCGAGGGCCTCCACGAGGGCGTCGAGGCGGAGGGTGGCGCCGTGGCGGAGGATGGCCGGGACCTGGTCGTGGAGAGTGTAGTTCTTCGGGCGCGAGCCGCTCATCGCCCGGTCCTGCTTGAAGAGCTCCGCGCAGGTCTCGTAAAGCTCGGTGACGAGCTGCTTCGCCACCGCCTCGCCGCCGGTCTTCGCGAGCGCGGCGACGAGCGCGGCCCGCTCGGTCTCGAAGCCTGCCCACATCTCGAATACCGCGCGGTAGCCCGAGAAGTCGTACTCGATGATCTTCGGCGCGTCGGGCTTCCCCCGGTCGAGCCAGGGCTTGATGTAGGTGGCGTAGGCCTCCCGGAGCTGCCGGTCCATCTCCTTCGCCTCGTAGGTCTTCTGGCGGATGAGGGTCCTCGTGACGTCCTTCCGGTACTGCTTCACTTCCTCCTCGCCGCGGGGGGGCGCCCCGGCGGCCGGGGAGGCGAGGGCGGCGAGAAGGAGGATCGCGGGGAAGGCTCGGCGCATCGTCATGGGTCCGCTCCGGGGCTGGCAGGGCACGCAAGTCCATTCTCCCCGGTCGCGCCTCCCGGGTCCAGGGCGGGAAGATTGACCCAGGGTCATTCTTCCCGGATTCTTCCGGTATCCTCTCACCATTGCGGGGAGAGAGTGGCGACTCCGACAACCGATGAAGCGCGTGTTCATCCATCCGAGCAGCCTCCATCTCGCGAACCTCGGCGATGTCGCCATGCTGGAGGTGGCCCTGGACCGCCTCCGCCGCCGGATCCCCGATGCCTGCTTCGAGATCCTCGCCCGGCACCCGCGGGCGGTCCGGACGATCCGGCCGGACGCCACGTGGATCCCGGAGGCCGACCGGGACTTCCTGCTCGGTGCCGGCCTCTACCCCCGGGCCCTGCCGCAGGGCCCCCAGCGCCGGCTGAAGGCCCGCCGCCCCGCCCTCTTCCTGACCCTGTGGATGCTGAAGGCCCGGCTTCTGAGAGGGCGCTACCTCGGGGCCCTGGACCTCCTCCACCGCCTCGGCCGGGCGGACCTCTTCGTCCTGACCGGCGCCGGATTGATCGCCGACCCGTTCCGGCCGGCGGCGATCCGGGCGCTCGACACGCTGGCCCTCGCCCTCGACCGGGGCGTCCCCGGCGTGCTCCTCGGCCAGGGCCTCGGTCCGCTCGAGGAGCCGGAACTCCGACGGCGAGCGTCGGAAGTCCTCCCGCGAGTGGATCTGATCTTCGTTCGCGAGGCACTGCACTCGGTGCCGCTCCTCGCGAGCCTCGGCGTCCGCGGGGAGAGGATCGTGGTGACGGGCGACGATGCCCTGGCGCTGGCCGTCAGCGAGCCGGCGCGGGAAGGCCGGAGCGCGATCGGGGCCAACCTCCGGCTGGCTCCGTACTCCGGAATCTCCGAGGCCCTGGCGGCCGCGGTCCGGCGCGTGCTCCATGCCGGCGCGCGGGAGCTCGGCGCGCCGCTGGTCGGCCTGCCGATCGGCGGGGGGGAGCCGGACGACGATCTCCCGGTCCTTCGCCGGCTGCTCGACGGGGCCGGGTCCGAGGCTGCTTCCGGCGCACCTCCGCTCACGCCGGCCGAGGCGATCTCGCGCGTGGGACTCTGCCGTGTGGTCGTGACCGGGAGCTATCACGCCGCGGTCTTCGCCCTCGGGCAGGGGATCCCGGTCGTGTCGATCGCCGGGAGCGACTACTACCGCTTCAAGTTCGAAGGTCTGGCGGACCTCTTCCCACGGGGCTGCCGGGTTGTCGACGCCGCGGAGGGGGAGTTCGAAGGGGACCTCGCGGTCGCGCTCCGCCGATCGTGGGCGGATGGCCCCGGGATCGCGGCCGGCCTCCGGGCCGCCGCCGCGGCCCGGGTCGCGAGCGCCGAGGCGGCCTTCGACCGCATTTCCGCCCTGCTCTGCCGGCACTGACCGCGCGAGCGGCCTTGGCATTGCGTTGGCAGCGGACCCGTCCGGACCTATCCTCGCGCCCATGACCACCCGGGCGACGGAGCCGATCCCCCTCTGGGAGCAGCAGGCGCGCCACTGGACGCGGGTGAAGGCGCCCCTCCGCCCCTCCGGCGAGGACCTCCGTCGGGCCCAGCAGGAAGTGGACCGATGGGTCGCGCGCGGCGGGCGGTCCACCTCCGGTCTCGTCCTCGGCGTCACCCCCGAGCTGGTGGGGCTGAATTGGCCGGAAGGGCGCCGGGTCCTGGCCGCGGACCTCTCGCGGCCGATGATCCGGGGGGTCTTCTCGGGATCCAAGGCCGGCAACGCGCGCTCCTTCGCCCTCCTCGCGGACTGGTCCGCACTTCCGCTCGCCGACCGGTCCGTCGGCCTCGTCCTCGGCGACGGCTGCTTTGTCCTCGTGGGGCAGGAGGCGGGGAGGCTCGTCGCCGCGGGAGTCCGGCGGATCCTCGAAGCCGAGGGGAGCTTCCTCATCCGCGTCTTCGTTCGTCCGGGAACCGCGGAACGGCCCGGGACCGTCCGGGACGACCTGTTCGCGGGCCACTTCGGGAACTTCCACGTCTTCAAGTTCCGGCTGCTCATGTCGCTCGTGGACGGGGCCGGCAACGTGCGCGTGGCCGAGGCGTACGAGTTCTTCCGCGAGCGGTGCGGAGATCCCGGATCACTGGCGCGCCGGCTCGGCTGGCCCGTGGAGGAAGTGCGGACGATCGAGGCCTACCGCGACCAGCGGGCGGTCTACTGGTTCCCGACTCCGGAGGAGTTCCTGGAGACGGTGGGCGGGGAATTCGGACTCGAGGAGACCCTGACGCCCCGCTACGAGATGGGGGACCGGTGCCCGATCTTCGTGTTCCGGCCGAGGCGGGACCGGGGATGAGCGGCGTCCTGACCGTGGGGCCCGTGACCCGCTTCGT
>JALOQY010000473.1 GCA_025459285.1 Planctomycetota bacterium
GACGTCTTCATCACCCGCTTCGAGCCGACGGTTGGGTAGGCTCCGGATCCTCTCGGGCCGGGAAGTGTGCCGGCGACTCGCCAGCATCGGGTTCGTCGAAGTCCGACGGAGAGGCAGCCACATCGTCATGCAGCGGCGCTCGGCCGATGGCACGACCACCGTGCCCGTTCCCGATCACCGGGAGGTTCGCATCGGGACGCTCCAGTCGATCCTGCGTCAGAGCGGCGCGCCACGGTCCTTGTTCGAGGAGTAGGGTCGGAGCCGCGCACGCTCTCTCCCACTCACCAGTCCCCCCATGCCGAGTCGATGATGTTGCATGATGACCAGCACCCCCAGCGTAGATTCACGGAGCGTCCAACGGAGCGTTGAGAGTCGCGGACTTGCAGCACCGGCCGCGGCAGTCTCAGAGCCTGAGCAGAAATCCCGCGCGGCCTCGTTGTCGGCCCCGGCGCGGCCGGAGAGGTGGACGGTGGGCGAGACCGACCCCGCGCCGGGGCCGACAACCCTTCGGGCCGGGGTGATCCGCTTCGCGGCGCGTCCTTCGTGAGCCTCCGCGGCTCTGCCACTCGCTTGCGCTCGTGGAGGCGGGCGAAGGACCGACTCCGTAAGGTCGACTCCTCGTGCGCCGATCGTGGGCTCCCCCGGAGCCCACTCCCGATCCCGGCTCGGCTGCGCCGGGCCGGGATCGGAGGCGCACGAAGCCTCCTCGCGCCACTCGCGGCTGACCCCGGCGCGGCTCGCGGGGGATTTCTGCTCAGGCTCTCAGTCGGCCAGCGAGGCAAGGAGGGCGCGGAGATCGGCGGGGGTGCGCGCTTCCGAGGAGCGCTCCGCGAGGAAGTCCTCCACCGCGTAGCCGAGGCGGGAGAGCCGGACCGGCCGGTGCGAGAGCGCCGCCGGGCGGAAGTAGCGCGCCGCGAGCGCGAACCAGCGCACGTACTCGGTCTGGCCCGCGTCGAGCGCCGGGGTCAGCACCTCGCGAAGGCGCGCCATCGAGTCCCCCCACCGCTCCGGCCCCTCGAGCGCCGCGAGACCGGCGGCCGCCGCGAGCCAGTCGAGCGGCCTGGCGCGGAGGAACTCCTCCGAACCCTCCGCCGGGAGCAGCGCTTCGCGCCCGCGCGTGTCGCCCCGGAAGGCGAAGAACGCCGCCGGCAGCACCCGGAGTTCCGGCGCGTCGGCCCCCGCGACGGACGCCGCCACCCGGTCGACCGCCGGCGCGAGCCCCCGCTCCGCGAGCCGCAGGACGGTATCCGGATCGAATGAGTCCTGTACCACAGCCAGCGCCCGGGAAAGCAGCCCGTCGGACCGTCGGCCGGGCTCCGCGGCGAGGACTCTGAGGAGGCGCGCCCGGACCTCGGACCGCGCCGCCGCGCCCGGGAGGAGCGCGAGCCGCGGCACCGCGAAGTCCCACCGCGCGCCGTCCGCTCCGAGGTACTCCGCCAGTTCCTCGGCCGCGGCCTCGGCCTCCTTCAGAGCGCGGAAGAGCTCCGGCCCTTCGCCGCCGAGGTCCGCCTCGCCCGGCCGCGCCGCGGCGAGGAGTTCGTCCACGCGCCGGCGGACCCCGGGGGGCGGGAGCGTCCCCCTCTCCGCCGGCCCGCCCGGCGCGATCCAGAGCGATTCGCCGGCTCCGGCGCGCGCCGATCCGGCCTCCACCACGCCCGCCTCCACGCCGAGGTAGACCGGGCCCGCCGACTCCCCCTCCCGCCGCGCGAGGCTCCGGGCCGTCTCCGGGAACTCCGCGGGCGGCCGCCACGGATCGGTCAGGACCTCCACCGTCGCCGCGGCGCCCGGGCCGGCGCGGAGCGGCCCTCCGGGCGTCGCCACCGTGAGCCGCGAGCCGGCCGGCACCGAAAGGCGCGCGCGGCCGGCGGCGAGCCGCAGCGCGGGGTCGCGCCCGAGGCGGACCAGGTGCAGCGCCGTCCGCGGCCCCAGCACGAGATCGGCCCCCGAGCGGAGCGTGACGACCGCGCCGTCGCCGTCCTCCGTCACCACCCATTCGCCCTCCGCGAACCGCTCGTCCCACCGCTCGGCGCCGTCCGCCGCGATGACCCGGAGCTTCGCCGTCCCCGTGGCGTGAGGCCGGCCCGGCGCGAGCCAGAAGGCGGCCCCGGCGGCGACCGCGAGAAGGAGCGCGGCGGCGACGACCCGGAGCCGCCGGCCGGCGGGGACCCCCGGCCGCGCCCGGACCCCGCCCCGGCGCGCGGCGATCAGGATGCGGAGCGCGAGGTCCGGCGGGACCCGGCCGGAAAGCTCCTCGGCGATGGCCATCTCCAGCACTCGTTCGCGGGGGTCGATCACCGGCCGAGCTTCCTTTCGATGCACTCCCGAAGCGTCTCCCGGGATCGCCGGAGCAGGGTCTTCACGCCGTCCGCCGAGAGGCCGAGGTTCGCGGCGACCGCCTCCCGCGAGCGATCCTCCCCGTAGAACAGCGCGAGCGCGCGGCGAGCCCGTTCGGCGAGGAGGCCGAGGCAGGTCCTGAGGGCGCCGCGGTAGCCCTCCCCGCCGTCCTCCCGCTCGTAAACCGCCCACGCCGCCTCCGCGGCAGAGAGGTCGACGAACGCCGGGCGGACCTTCGCCCGGCGGGTCGCGTCGAGGAAGAGGTTGCGGGCGACGGTCCGCAGGTATCCCGCGGCGGCCGCCGGCCCCTGGTCCGTGAAGGGGTGTCGCCAGACGCGGAGGAACGTCTCCTGGACGAGGTCGTCGGCCTCCGCCGGCTGGCACCCGAGGTAGCGCAGGTAGCGCCAGAGGGCCGCCTGGTGGGCCCGGACGAGCCCGGCGAGGCGGGCTTCGTCGAGGCCGGCGGCGGCGGGCGAGGGCTCCATCACCACCGGAACGCCTCCCGGGCCGATCGGGGGTTCAGGAAATCGTGAACCCTCCCGCGGCCCTCCGCGCGTTCCGATCGAGGTACGATGTCCACGCCGCTCCTCCGAGGAGGTCCTGCCCATGAAACTCGTCC
>JALOQY010000474.1 GCA_025459285.1 Planctomycetota bacterium
AGGTGCATGCGATGGCCGTGGATGTGGAGCGGGTGGCTGTCCATGCTGACGTTCGCGAACCGCAGGCGAACGCGGTCACCGAGCCGGATGAGGAGGGGAGAGGTTCCCGGGAACGCCCGGCCGTTGAAGGTGAAGATGTTGAAGTCGACCATGGTGCTGGGGTTCGGCGTCGCCGAGCCGGGCTCGATCCTCCACTCGTGCGGAAAGATGCAGAAGTCGCGGTCGATGCGGCGCCTCGGCGTCCGAGGGTGGATGACGAGGAAGCCCATCATCCCCATGGCCATCTGGACCGTCTCGTCCGCGTGCGGGTGGTACATGTACGTGCCGTGCTGGCGCAGCGTGAACTCGTAGGCGAAGGTGTCCCCGGGCTGGATGTGGGGCTGGAGGAGGCCCCCCACTCCGTCCATCCCGTTGGGGAGCAGGATGCCGTGCCAGTGGACGGAGGTGTGCTCCGGGAGGCGATTCGTGACCAGGATGCGAACCCGGTCGCCCTCCACCGCCTCGATCGTCGGACCTGGCGTGCGTCCGTTGTATCCCCACCCGTTGACGGTCATGCCGGGAGCGAACTCCTGCCGGATCGGCTCCGCGGTCAGGTGGAACTCCTTCACTCCCCCCTTCATCACGAAGGGGAGCGTGGCGCCGTCCGGAGTGACGACCGGCTGGTAGGAGAGGCCGGAGCGGCGCGCCGCCGTCGGGATCGCGGGCCGAGCGGTCCGATCCGGGGCCGCCTCCGGCGGGCGCGCCGAGTGGTCGTGGGCCTGGGCGCGAGCCGCCGCCGTGAAGACGGAGGTGAAGCGATCGAGGAGCGCGGCCCCACCCGCGGCCAGCGCTCCCCGGGACAGGATCCTGCGTCGAGTGATCATGCTCATCTCCCTTCGCGCCCGGCGGCGGTTGCCACGTTCGGCTCGGCAGGCAGCGATCCCCCGAGCGCGCGCTCGAGCCGTGCTCGGGCGATCCAGTAGTTTCGCCACGAGTCCAGGTACGCCTTTTCGGCCTCCACCTCCGCCTCCTTCGCCTGGAGGAGGTCGTAGGCCCCCTTGAACATCGCGTTGTAGTGCCGCAGGGTGAGGTCCAGTATCCGCGCCCGCTGCGGGAGCAGCACCCGGCCGTAGTAGAGGGCGAGATCGCGCGCGGCGAGCATCCGGTCCCTCTCTTCTCGGACCTCCGACCGCGCGTTCACGGCGAGCGCTTCGAGCTGGCGTTGGGCGCGGCGGTGCTCGGCATCGAGCCGGGCGATGGACGCCTTCCCGGTGTCGAAGATCGGGAGCTGCAAGGCGATCTCGGAGCCAGTCACCCGCTCGCCTCCGACGTCCTTCTCGGTGTTGACGCCCAGGTGGATGCCGATGGGGAAGAACCGGGTCTTCCGGCGCAGGGCCAGAGCGCGTCCCACGAGGTCGACACCCCAGCGCGCGGCTTGCAGGTCCTGGCGGTTCGTCACCGCGACGCGCTCCAGGCCCGCGAGGGGGATCTCGGCGTCCGGGATCTCGGGAAGCCGATCCTCGACCGACCAGACCGTTCGGGGGCCCCACAGGCCGAGCAGCCGGTTCAGCCTCTCCCGATCGGCGCGCACCTCGGCCTCCGCGACGACCACCTCGACCTTGGATTCCCGATGGATGACCGTCCGGCTCTCCAGCTCGAGCTCGTTGATCGTCCCGGCGTCGTATTGCTTCCGGGCGAAGTCGGCCGCGGTCTCCGTGAGATCGCGGATGACGGTCAGGCGGGAGACGAGCTGCTGGCGGGCCTGGAGCGTGAAGAAGGCTTCCCTGACCTCACCCGCGAGCGCGAGCACCTCGTTCGCGACACGGAGCTTCGTCTGCTCCAGCTCGGCGGCGGCGACCTTCTTGCGCAGCGGCTGCAGGAAGATGTCGAAGACGTTCTGGACCAGAGAGAACTCGGTGTTGCTACCTGTGCCCTCGCTCGGGAAGCGCACGAAACCCGAGATCTCGGGGTTCTCGACGCGGGCGGCCTGGGCCAGGTCCGCCTGCGAGATCCCGATCTCCTCGAAGGTGGCCTGGAGGGTCGGGTTGTTGAGGAGCGCGATCTGCACCGCGGCGTCGACGGTGAGCGGCGCTGCGAGGAGCTTCGTGACGGCTTCCTCCGCCGCCGACGTCTCCTCAGATGTCCGAGACCACTCGGGGTCGAGCCTGGATCGCTCCGCGACCGTCTTGCGCATGTCGTCGAAGGCGGGCCGGGGATTGACGGTGGCGCAGCCGACGAGCAGGGTCATGCTGGCGGCAGCCGTCAGAGGCCGGCTCATTGGTGCTCCTTCGCGTCCGTGCGTCTCACGAGTGTCATGCCGCACTTGGGGCACGACCCTGGCGACGCTTGCCTCACCTCGGGATGCATCGGGCACGAGTACGGTTGGTCCAGCGGGCTTGTCGTCGCGGGCGAGTCTGGCGAGTGGCCTTCGTGCCCGCGGGTCGCCGGCGCCTCGGCGGGCTTGGAATGCCCCTCGTGGCCTCCCGCTGGTTTCGGCGCGCCCACGGGGGGCACTGGAGCCTGCGCTTCAGGCTCGCTGGCTAGAGCCGGGGCAGGCGGCGGCGTCCCAGCCTCCGGGCCGTCCTTGTCTGCGGGACTGACGGCCGAGAAGCGCGGAGCGGGCGTCGTCGCCGCGCAGCCCCCCAGTAACAGCGCGGCCATCACGCCAATCAGGGCGTAAGTCTGCATGGATCCCCACCATTCGAAGAGCGAAGACGTATGGTACCCGACGTCGATTGATTCGGTTCGAGCCTCGGCCGCGCCTGAAGCCCCCCTCCAAGAACCCTCTTGATCCCGGTCGGCTCCAACCGAGTATCGGTTGTCATGAGAGCGATGAAGTCCTCCTCTTGCACAAACAATTACGGCGGCCAACGTCCGCCTCGGCACGCGGGTTGCATGCCTACCATGTGATGAGGAGAGTCCGCCCGCCCAGTCAGGAGGGACATCTCGATCGGCGGGGCTTCATCCGGACTGC
>JALOQY010000475.1 GCA_025459285.1 Planctomycetota bacterium
CCTCCGCCTCCGCCGCTATCTCCCCGCACAGGTCCACGATGCGTCCCATTGCCGGCTCTCCTTCGGGATGTCCAACGTCGATCCTCTCACACCCGGGCCACGGCCTCGACCGAGCCCCCCGAGCCCCCGTCCCGCCGGCATCCCGGGGGGCTTTGACGTCCTTTGACGCCCCGGTGGAACGGTAGATGGCCCCGAATCGTCCTTTTGGGTGGAGGATAGCGCGTGCGGGCGTCGCCGCCCGCCCGGACAGGAGGTCCGCCATGCAGGCACGCCGGGGTCGGGACAGGTGGACGGTGGTGGCCGGCCTCGCGGCATGCCTCGTCGCGGCGCCTGCCTTCGCCGAGAGGGGCGACACCGACCTCCAGGGGAAGATCGAGAAGCGCCTCGCCAAGGCGGGATTCGACCAGAAGGCCGACATCCGGGTCGAGGTCGAGAGCGGCGTCGCGCGACTGAGCGGCATCACGCTGCGCTACCTCGACCTGCGCGAGGCCGAGCGCCTCGCCCGAAAGGACGCGAAGCGCGTCGTCAACCTGCTGCGCGTCGTGCCGGAGCAGCCCAGGCCGGACAAGGAGATCCTCGCCGATGCGGAGAGGGCCGTCCTGCGCTGGGAGCGGTACGGTCCGTTCGACGCGGTGGCCATCGACGTCGAGGACGGGGCGGTCAAGCTGACCGGGTGGGTCGAGAGCCCGTTCAAGCGGGGCGAGATCGAGGAGCGGCTGGCCCGGGTGGACGCGATCCGCGACGTCCTCAACGACCTCCGCGTGCAGGGCTTCTCGCAGGGCGACCAGCGCCTGCTCCGCGAGATCCACGCGAAGATCTACTCCGACCCTCTCTTCGAGCGCTGGAGGGGCTACCCCGACCCGCCGGTCCGCGTCTACGTCGATCGCGGGCGGGTGATCCTGGCCGGGACGGTGGGCAGCGCGGTCGAGCAGGTCGCGGCCGGAATGCTCGCCCGCGGCACCCTCGCCTTCACCGTGAACAACCAGGTGAGGGTCGAGGGCGACCGCGTGCGCGAGGAAGAGCGGAAGAAGGACCCGAACGAGACCTAGGCCGCGGCCGGCCTCCCCGACTTCGCGAGCACGCGCCCGGCGAAGAAGAGCACCGCACCCACCCCGAGGACGGCGAGGCCCACGGTGTCCGCCTGGTGGGGCGTGACGTGGATCTCGTGCCACTTCGTGAGCGCCTCGGTCGTGATCCCGAACTCGGTCATGTAACCGAGCACGGTCATGAAGAAGCCGTTGAAGAGGAGCAGCGCCCCGAGCATCGTCACGAAGTTGCCCGTCCGCTCCCCGCCCGTCTGCGCCGCCTGCTCCGCCCGGTCGGCGAGCGGGCTGTGGGTCCGCCCGTAGAACCAGTAGATCATCATGCCGAGGTCGAGCCAGACCAGGAAGCGGACCCAGGTGACG
Source organism: Planctomycetota bacterium (assembly GCA_025459285.1). GTDB lineage: Bacteria > Planctomycetota > JAJSAM01 > JAJSAM01 > JAJSAM01 > Prado167. Next base: position 1,407 of record JALOQY010000475.1, read on the forward strand.
GCGGAGAGGCTCAGCATCAGGTAGAGGCAGGAGACGACGCCGAGCACGGGGAAGAGGAAGCCGAAGGGCACCTTGAACGGCCGGTGGGCATCCGGCCGCTTGATGCGCAGCATGATGACCGCCGCGCAGACCACCACGAACGCGAAGAGGGTCCCGATGCTGGTCATCTCCCCGACCACGTTGATCGGGGTGAGGCCGGCAAAGACGGCGACGATGACCCCGGTGATGATCGTGGTGATGTAGGGGGTGCCGAACCGGGGGTGCACCTTGCTCACCCCTTCCGGCAGCAGCCGGTCGCGGCTCATCGAGAAGAAGATGCGGGGCTGGCCCATGAGCATGACGAGGAGGACGCTCGTGATGCCGGCCACCGCGCCGGCGGAGATGAGGCCCGCCGCCCAGTCCTGGTCGATGACGTGCAGCGCGTAGGCCACCGGCGCGTTGAGGAACGCGGTGCTCTGGTCGAGGGGGACGATCGGCGTGCCGGGGAGCCCCGCCTCGAGCGTCCGGAAGTGGGTCACGGGGACGATGCCGGTGAGGACGCCCGCCACCACGATGTAGAGCACGGTGCAGATGACGAGGGAGGCGATGATGCCGATGGGCAGGTCGCGGCTGGGGTTCTTCGCTTCCTCGGCGGTGGTGGAGACGGCGTCGAAGCCGATGTAGGCGAAGAAGACGACGGCGCCCGCGGCCATGATCCCGGACCAGCCGTAGGGGGCGAAGGGCGACCAGTTCTCGGGCTTGACGAACTTGAAGCCCGCGACGATGAAGAAGAGGACGGCGGCCAGCTTGATCGCCACCATGGTGGCGTTGAAGCGAGCGCTCTCGCGGATGCCGACCACCAGCAGGGCGGTGATCAGGAGCACGATCACGATGGCGGGGAGGTTGACGACGGCGCCGGGCATGGTGCCGGGGGCGGCGGCCATCCAGGCCGGGAGCTCGACCCCGAACCCGGCCAGGATGCGCTGGAAGTAGCCGCTCCAGCCGATCGACACGGTCATGGACCCGACCGCGTACTCGAGGATGAGGTCCCAGCCGATCATCCAGGCAATCACCTCGCCGAGGGTCGCGTAGGCGTACGCGTAGGCGCTGCCGGAGATCGGGATCATCGCCGCGAACTCGGCGTAGCAGAGGGCCGCGAAGGCGCAGGCGAGCCCGGCCGTCATGTAGGAGATCGTGATCGCGGGCCCCGCCTGGTTCGCGGCGGCGGTGCCGGTGAGCACGAAGATGCCGGTGCCGATGATGGCGCCGATGCCGAGGAGGGTGAGGTCGAACGCGGTGAGCGTCCGCTTGAGGTGCTTGCCCTTCGCGACGTCGTCGACGAGCTGCTCGATCGACTTGGTCTTCAGCAGGTTCGAGTCCAATCGTCCTCCTGCGGCATCGTCGGCTTGAACGGCGTGACGTCGGGAACGGGCGGATTATACATAGGCCACCCCGGTTCCCACCGGTATAGACTCGCGGGCATGGGCGACGTCCCGGGGCGTCCGGCGGACACCACTCCCGAAGCGTGGGAAGCGGCTTTCGCAACAGCACCC
>JALOQY010000476.1 GCA_025459285.1 Planctomycetota bacterium
AACCTCCAGGCGGCGAACCACCGCGTGCTCCCCCGGCAGGCTCACCCACACCCGGCCGCGGTCGAACCCGTTGCGGCGGAACGCCTCGGCCAGGGCTTCCCCGGGCCCGCCCTTCGGGTCGACCGACACGCGCTCGAAGCGGGCGTACCAGGGGCTCCGCCGCGAGCCCTTGAGCTCCGCGACCCCCACCGAGCCGGCCGACAACCTCACACCCGTCGCTCTCATGATCCCCATCTTCCGAATCGCGCACCGCGCGAACTCGGATCATCCTGAACGGGAGTTCCCGGCTCCCGTTCCGATTTTTCGTTTCCGATTCCCGATTCCCGATTCCCCATTCCCTCGTCTCACCCCCCCGCCGGGATCGGGATGACGGTCGAGAGCGCCGTCTCGCGCCCGGGCGTCCCGCCGCCGCTCGGTTCCCCCAGGACCGCGACGGAGGCGCGCACGGCCCTCGGGAGGCCTTCCGCGTGCCATTCCGTCGCCCACGTCCCGTCCGCCCCGAGGTACTCGATCTGGAACCACTTCACCCGGGTCGCGAGCACCTCGAGAGTGCCCCCGGCGAACGGGTCGCCCGAGAGGCCCTGGGCCTCCCGCCGCACGAGCCGCAGAAGCCCCGGGGCGTCCGGGTCGGGCTCGGCCCGGTACCCCACCTCGCCGTGGTCGCTCGCCGTGCCTTCCGGCGCCCGCCGCGCGTCCGAGGTGGTCGCGAACTCGACACGGTCCGCGGAGCCGCCCTGAGCCGTCCCGGAGGTCCCGTCCAGGCATGCCGGCAGGCCCGGGGGGACGAAGGCCCCCAGCAGGTCGCGCTCGAGGAGCGCGAGGACGCCCTGGCAGAGCCGGGAGTCCCGGGAGGCGTCCTCGCACCGGTTCCTCGCGTCGATGGAGCCCAGGAACGCCGCGTACACCGCCGAGAGGAGGAGCGAGGCGACGAGGACCGTCACCAGCACCTCGACCAGGGTGAAGCCCGCCGGCTTGATGATCCGCCCTGCCATGCTTCGCTCCGGTCCCGAGCCCGACCTTCATCCGTCGGATCGGTCGGATCCGTCCGATCGGTCCGATCCTCCGCGCTCCCGCCTACGGCGCCCGCGCGTCCCCGACCAGCGCGACCTTGTCCTCCGTGCCCCCGAGCGGGAACGTCACCGTGACCTTCACCTGCCGAAGCTGCGACGACCCGCCCCCCTCGCGGTTCACGGTCTCGACGCCCTCCTCCGCGGTCCATCGGAAGGCGGGATGCTCCTCGAACGTCCCGCCCGCCGCCGTCTCCGCGCCCAGGAGCACCTCGCTCAGCTTGGCCTGGGCGAGGCAGAGGGCGAGGCGGCGGTCGGCGGCCCGCGCGGTGCGCTTCACGGCCGTGTTCCGCTCGACCAGAAGGACGGTGAGCGCGATCCCCATGATCGCCAGCGTGGCCAGCACCTCGAGCAGCGTGAAGCCCCGCCTCGCCCGGCGGAACGGCGACTGCCGGCGGCACTTCGGATTTCGGATTCGGAGATCGGGCATTTCCAGCTTCCGTTTTCCCATCTTCCCCATTCCCCATTCCCCAGTCCCCCATTTCCCCCCCCCCGTCCTCACTCCTCCTCCGCCTCCGTCTCCGGTTCCTCGTACTCCACGTACCCGTCGTGGAATTTCACGGTCCCCGTGAGCGGCCGGACCTCCACCGTCATCTCGGCCCCGGTCTCGCCCTTCAAGTGGACCAGGGCGTCGGTCCCGATCCCCAGCGGGGAGATCTCGAGGGAGAGCACGCCCCGCTCCTCGAACACCGTGGAGCCGACCTGCACGTCCGTGATCTCGACGCCCTCGTACAGGCGGCGCAGGACCTGCGCGGACTCGCGGGGGGCGTCGAGCCCGTCCCCTACCCACACCTCGCCGGTCTCCAGGTCGAAATTGAGGGATTTCGCCTTCCCGCTCGCCACGGCCGAGGAGAAGGCCACGCCCACGGCCGCTCCGGTCTCCCGGGCGCTCGCGGAGAGGCGCGAGGCCGCGGTGACGCTGTCCAGGCGCACCGTTACGAAGGTCAGCATCAGGCCGAGGATCAAGACCACGGCCATCAACTCGATCAGGGTGAAGCCGCCGCGAGTCATCGTTTTCGCCTTCACGTTCCGACGGCCTCCGCAGTCCGATCGGTCGGATCGGTCCGATCGGACAACTCCCCTCACTTCGTGCCGCTCCCGGTCCCCGAAGACGTTCCCGGGGACGACCCGGTCCCGGACGTCGTCGTGGTCGTCGTGGTCTCGGAGCTCGCCGGAACGCCCGCGAGCTCCCAGCTGTTCAAGTCCGCGTCGTCGCCCTCCCCGCCCTCCTGCCCGTCGGCGCCGTAGCAGACCAGGTCGTAGCCGTGCTCCGTGCCGTTCACGTACTCGTAGGCGTTGCCCCACGGGTCGGAGGGGATCACCTGGAGCAGGCCCTCCGGGTGGGCCTCGGTGGCCTCCACGAGCGATTCGAGGGAGTCGGGGTAGGCCTTCTCGGCCAGCTTGTGCAGGTCGAGCGCCTTCATGATCTCGGACATCTGGATCCGGGCCTTCTCGACCCGGGCCTTGGCCACGTGCTGCATCACGCGCACGGTGACGATCGTGGCCAGGATCCCGAGGATCACGATGACCACCATGAGCTCGACCAGCGAGAAGCCCGCCCGCGTCCTCGTCCTGCCGTTCATCAGCGCACTCCTGTCTCTCGGTTCCCGGTTCCGGTTCGCAGCCGCGGTTCCGGCCGCCGCCGCCCGCCCCTTCCTTCTGCGGTCGCCGGCGCCCGGGACCATCCGGCGCCGGCGTCCGCTCGAACCGGAAGGGGGGCCGCAGGACCCCTTCCGGTTCACAGCCGCGATTCCGGCCGCCGCCGGAATCGCGGCTAACTGATGTTGCTCAATTCGAGGATCGGGAGCACGACCGCGAGCACGATGAAGCCCACCATGCCCGCGAGTCCCACGATCACGA
>JALOQY010000477.1 GCA_025459285.1 Planctomycetota bacterium
CTTGCAGATCCGACCCAGCGCGTCCCCTTTCGTGCAGAGAAACCACGACCCCATCCTGAAGTACCCGGTCCCGATCTCCACGAACCGGACCCCCTCGATCTCCTTCTCCCGTCCCGTCGGTCCCCCCGCCGGCGGGAAGCCGTGCCGCGCTACGAGCGAAACCGGCGGCAGGTCCAGCGCGATCCACCCCACCGCGCCGACACCCACCACCACCGCGACCCCGAACAGAATGGCCAGCACCCGCATCATCTGCCCGATAACCTACCCCGCCGCGCACCCTTCCGCCATCACGGCCCCGGCCGCGGCTTCGCCCGCCGGGCCGGGGACGCGCCCTTCGCCCGATGGATCGAGGGGCCGATGGCAGGGATGCGGCGGGCCGGAGGCCAAGTCCGTCCCAACGGATGGAGAGCCGGCGCCAGGACAAGGAACGCCGACGGTTCGCGTTGGCCTCCGGGAACACGCCACCGGACTCTCGAACCGGAGCACTGGGCCTTGGGCGCGCGAAGAGGAGATGGCGAGACTCCGCGAAGTCCGTTCATGCCTGTCCGAGGGCGGCTGCGAGTTCTCCCTCGCGCGGCATTCGAGGGAGCCGCACGCCCAGCGCTGCCTCGAGGTCGCCGAGGGGCTTCCGCCAGCGCGGCCCCTGACGGCGATGGGCTGCTATCGACAGGCCGCATCGCGAGGCCGTTGCGGGAGGGCGCCCCTGCTCCGGGAAGCGATCACCGCGATCCCGGCAGATCCTGGAGCCGGTGAGCGGCCCGGAGACCCGTCCATCCCCCGGGCGGCCGCGAGGGGCACCGCCCGCGCGGCTAGGGCGAGGCGGGCCTCACCGGGGCTCCACCGGCACCAGTCCGCCGTGGCCCAGATCGAAATCGAGATGGCGATCCGCCGTGACATCCTTCGCTTCGACGATCCGGCCTTCCGGCAGGACCACGCGCAGGTCCGCCGCCGCCCGCTTCCCGAGCCCGAAGTGGGCCTCCAGCGCGCCGCCGGACTTGTAGGAGTGGTTGGCATGGATCCACCGGGTGCCGAACAGCCGGCCGGTGCCGGGCTCGCGGATCTCGATCCGGGCGCCGATGAGCGCGGCGTCCCGGATCCCGGAGAACCGGAGGCGCAGCCAGTGGTTCGCCCGGGCCCCGTTCGCTCCGGTGTTCCGATAGACGCGGTCCTCGTAGCGCGAGGGATCGGAGGCCAGGCCGCTGTTGTCCGGGTCGGCGGCGAACACGAGGTCGAGCAGCCCGTCTCCGTCGAGGTCCGCCGCCTCCCCGCAGATCCCGCTCGCATCGAGGCCGCTCGCGAGGGGCGGGGCTGGCTCGAAGGTCCCGTCGCCGCGGTTCTGGAAAAGGACCGCCCGTCCCCCGATCCGCCCTTCGCTGCGGTCGAGGACCACGACGTCGATCCAGCCGTCGTTGTCGTAGTCGCCGAAGATGGCGTCCGCGTAGTACGGCATCCGCTCTTCCGTGGGGATGGGGGCGCCGGGCCGCGCCGGCGGGAGGGGCGTCCCGAAGAACTCCGCCCACCGGCCGTAGGTGAAGCCGAGGGCCGAGAGGCCGGCCGCCTCCGTCGCCTCCGTGAAGCGGAAGCCTCCCTCGTTGCGCCAGAAGCGGCCGCCCGCGTACTCCGTGCGGGGCGCCCAGCCCGGGTTGCCGGGACCGACCGCCAGCACGTCGAGGTCGCCGTCGTTGTCGGTGTCCGCGAAGGAGACGTAGGGCAGGCCCGGCGCCCTCCCCTCGGGCGTCGTCTCGCTGGTCGCGGCGTCGTGCCGGAGGCGCGCCTCGCACGCCAGGCCGTTCCCGGTCACCTTCTCGAACCGGAGCGTCCCCGTCTCGGCAAGGAGGTTCCGAAAGCAGAACATCCCCTGGCGATACTCGATCGGCGAGTAGGGCAGACTGCGGTCCCGGACGTCCACGTGGCAGCCCTGGATCAGGTCGAGGTCGCCGTCGTTGTCGAGGTCGCGCAGGTTCACCTGGGGGCTCGCGCGGTCCCGGTCGGAGTCGTGGACGAAGCCCCCGAAGTCGGGGACGAGGTCGGTGCCGCCGATGTCCGTGAAGCGGCCGTCCTCGAAGCGCTCCCCCGACGGGCGGAAGACGTAGAGGCGGCTCCAGGGCACGCCGCCCATCGCGTTCCCGATGTTGTCGCAGCCGATCGCCACGTCGAGCCAGCCGTCCCGGTTCACGTCGCCGATGGAGGGCTGGCGGTTGTAGGCCGTCTCGTTCCGGAGCCCGGCGCGGTCCGAGACGTCCCGGAACCGGTCCCACCGGCCCGCGGCCAGGAGGAGGGAGTTTCCGATCGAAGGAAGGCCCCGTCGACCCGGTTCGCCGGCGGTCATGGGAGCGTGCCGGCTCACGAAGAGGTCGAGGAGCCCGTCGCCGTCGAAGTCGGCGAGGTTCGGTACCTGGCCGCGGGCGAAGGAGTCGGTGGTGAGGGACGACTCGATCATCGAGACGCCGTGGAGCTGAAAAAGGAAGTCGCCCTCGTTCCGGAGGACACGGAGAGTCTCTCCTTCCGTCCACGCCCGGCCGCTCCCCCGCGGGGCGGACTGGGTCAGGACGAGGTCGAGACGACCGTCCCGGTCCAGATCGACGATGGCGAGGCCGTTCGTACCGGCTCGAACGTCCGTGAGGCCCGGCACCGCCACCCGCCCGAAGAGCCCGCCGGCCCGGGAGGAGGGATCGATGATGATCCGGTTGCCGTCCGGGTCGCGGGCGAAGAGCCGCTCCCCGTCCACCGCGACGAGGGCTCCGGCGGCCTCGAGGCGGCCCCGCGGGGAGGCGTCGCCCGGGACCAGAAGCGTCACGCCCGCGAACCCCGGGGCGGCCCCGGAGGGGCGTTCGGCGACTCCCGCGAGCGCGACGACCTTCAGGCGGCTCGGCCCGGCACCATAGACGCGCATGTCGGCGGAGAT
>JALOQY010000478.1 GCA_025459285.1 Planctomycetota bacterium
GCTCGGGACGTGGCCGAGCGGCGTGGGGATGAAGCCCGTGATGACCATCCCGAGCCCCTTCTCGATCCAGATCCCGAAGAAGACCGTCACGCAGGCCACCGCGAGCAGGTTCGTCTGGGCGCGGAACTTCGGCACCAGGAGGATCGTGAGCGACACCACGGCGAGCGCCGCGGAGAACCACATCCAGGGCACGAGGGTCCGATTCCCCTCGAGGCCGAAGTACAGGTACTCGAAGTGGTGCATGTGCTCGGGGATGCCCGAGTAGGCCGCCGTGAAGACCTCGAGCAGGAAGAAGAAGACGTTCACCGCCATGGCGTAGGCGACGATCTTCCCGAGCGTCCGGATCGCCTGCGCCCCCACGTCGTACCCGGTCAGGCGCTTCACCGTGAGGCAGAGCAGGATGAGCAGGGCCGGCCCGCCGGCGAAGGCCGAGGCGAGGAACCTCGGGGCGAGGATCGCGGTGAGCCAGAACGGCCGGGCGGCGAGGCCGCTGTAAAGGAACGCCGTCACGGTGTGGATCGACACCGCCCAGGGGATGGAGAGGATGACGAGGTAGCGGATCCACTTCGGCGGGGCCACGTCCCGGCGCTCGGCGGAGAACGTGATCCGGCTGATCGCGACGTTCAGGACGAGGTAGCCCATGAGGCTCACCATGTCCCAGAACATCAGGGAGTTCGGGGTCGGATGGAGCATCACGTTGAGCACCCGGTCCGGCTGCCCCATGTCGACGAAGATGAAGAGCATGCACATCGTCACCGCGGCGATCGCGAGGAACTCGCCGAGGACGGCCATCTTCCCGAAGGCCTTGTAGTTGTGCAGGTAGTAGGGCAGCACGACCATCACCGCCGACGCCGCCACCCCCACGAGGAAGGTGAACTGGGCGATGTAGAACCCCCAGGGCACGTCCCGGGAGAGCCCGGTGACCGTGAGCCCGAGGACGAACTGCCGCAGGTAGAAGACCGTCCCCACACCGATGAGCCCCGTCAGGACCACGAGCAGGGCGAGGTAACGACGGCTTCCGGTCAGCGCCTTCTCGAACATGGCGGCCTCACACGACGTAGAAGACGTGGGGTTGCGTACCGAGCGCCGGACGCCGGCGGATCGTGTACCGCGAATTCAGGATCTGGCGCACCTCCGAAGAGGGGTCGCGCACGTCGCCGAACACGAGGGCCTTCTCCCGGCACGCCTCCACGCAGGCCGGGATCAGCCCCTTCGCGAGCCTCTCGTCGCACAGCGTGCACTTCTCCACGACGCCCTTCGTCCGCGTCGGATAGCCGGGGTTCGTCTTCGAGAGGTACTTGCGCGGATCGCTCCAGTTGAAACTCCGCGACCCGTAGGGGCAACCGACGATGCAGTACCGGCACCCGATGCAGCGGTGCATGTCCATCATCACGATGCCATCGTCGCGCTTGAAGGTCGCTCCCGTGGGGCAGACCCGCACGCAGGGCGGCCGCTCGCAGTGGTTGCAGAGCACGATCGCCGAGAGTCCCCGCTGGCTCTCCGCGGCGTATTCGGACTCCTCGTCGGGGAAGGCATTGGGGAAGGGTTCCTTCCAGATCCACTTCACCTCTTCCTTCGCGTTCACCTCGCCCGAGCCGGTCCGGACGTCCGGCACGTTGTGCTCCTCGTGGCAGCGGTCGATGCAGTCGCGGCAGCCCTCTTCGTGGCGGCACTTCTGGAGGTCCACGACGAGCGCGTAGCGCGGTCCGGTCCGCTCGGGCACGCCGCCCGCCCCCCGCGCCAGCGCGGAGAGGATCGGGCCGCCGACCCCGATGCCCACCGCCGCCGCCCCCGCCGCGTACAGGAACTCCCTCCGGCTCTTTCCATCCTGCATGGCTACTGGCCCTCCGGGATCACGTGGCACTCCCAGCAGTTCGGATCCACGCCCGTGTAGTCGTGGCACTTCCGGCAGAACTGCGTGTAGCCGGGGTCCTTGTGGCACCCGAGGCAGGAGCGCACGAGGCTCTTCTCGTGCTTCCGGCCCCACGGGTCCACGTGGGTGTGGTCCCCATTCCGGACCGCGTCGTCCCGCCAGGCGTCGAGGAGACGCATGTGGGAGGTCTTCATGTACTCGGTCTTCTCCACGCAGCGGTCCTCTCCCGCCGGCTTCGAAACCGCCGGGGCCGCCGCGAGGCCCCCTCCGAAGAGACTGAACCACACCGGGAACAGCACGAGGACGAGGAAGATCGCGAGGCCGGTCAGCACCTTGCCGCGGTCATGCATGGGCGTTCTCCTTCTCCTCCGGCTTCACGAGCGCCGCCTCCGGCAGCGGATCGCCCCGGAGGTTCTTCGTGCGCTCTCCCTCCCCCTTCATCACGAGCGCGTTGCCCAGGAGTTCGTGGACACCGCACACCTCCACGTCCCCCACCCAGTAGTCCACGAGGGGCGGGAGCACGGCCTTGTCGATGGCGCAGACACAGGCCAGCATGTTGACGCCGTGCCTCTCCTTCACGTACTTGACGGCGTTCGCACGGGGCAGGCCGCCCCGCAGCCGCGCCTCCATGTTCTCGTCCGCGCCGAGGCCGGAGCCGCCTCCGCAGCAGAAGGTCTGCTCGCGGATCGTGTTCTCCGGCATCTCGATGAAGTCCTTCACCACGTGCCGGAGGATGTAGCGCGGCTCCTCGAGGAGCCCCATCGCCCGCGACGGGTTGCAGGAGTCGTGGAAGGTCACGCGGATCCCGTCGTTGCGCCGCGGGTCGAGCTTCAGCTTCCCGTGGCGGAGCAGGTCCGCGGTGAACTCGCAGATGTGGACGGTCTTCGTCGAGGCCGCGTGCTTGAAGACCGTTCCCGTCACCGGCGACTTCGGCACCTCGAGGAAGTCCGCCGGGCCGTTCATGGTGTCCATGTACTGGTGGAGCACCCGCCACATGTGGCCGCATTCCGCCCCGAGGATCCACTTG